>NZ_QTPY01000010.1:0-222936 GCF_003857765.1 Burkholderia sp. Bp9016 | reverse complement strand
GCGCCCATCCCCTGGATCACGCGGCCGACGATGATCCACGTGATGTCGTGCGCAGACGCGGCGACGAAGCTGCCGAGCGCAAAGATCAGCAGGCCGGTGGCAATCACGGGCTTGCGGCCGAACTTGTCGGACGCCCAGCCGTAGAAGATGTACAACAGCGACTGCGTGACGCCGTAGGCCCCGAGCGCGAGGCCGACGAGCAGCACGTTGTCGCCGCCCGGGATGGTTTTCGCGTAGACAGAGAACACCGGCATGATCATGAACAGGCCGAGCATGCGCAGTGCGAAGATTGCCGCGAGCGACGTGGTCGCGCGCAGTTCGGGCGCGCTCATGCGGGAAGACGTGGCGGACGGATTGGACATCGGGAATGAATTTCGAATGATCGGATTGTCCGCCCGGCGGCGGGCGGCGGAAGATCAGGGCCACCGGCCTGGCAGGCCGGGCAAGTCGCTTGCCGGGCCATGACGCAGGCAGCCTGCGAGCCGTGCGGCACGGCCGTTTTCCCGGCGCGGGACTGCCTTGCTGCCAGCTGCTGCCGAGGCTGGGGGCCCCCAACGACGGCCTCGAAAAGCCGTTATAGTAGCAGGTTTGGTTCCCTCCATTTTCGCCAGGTTCATGGAACAGATCCGTATCCGTGGGGCACGTACCCACAACCTGAAAAACGTCAATCTCGACCTGCCGCGCCACAAGCTCGTCGTGATTACCGGGTTGTCCGGGTCAGGCAAGTCGTCGCTCGCGTTCGACACCCTATATGCCGAAGGGCAGCGCCGCTACGTCGAAAGCCTGTCCGCGTACGCCCGCCAGTTCCTGCAACTGATGGAGAAGCCCGACGTCGACCTGATCGAGGGCCTGTCGCCCGCGATCTCGATCGAGCAGAAGGCGACATCCCACAACCCGCGTTCGACCGTCGGCACGGTCACCGAGATCCACGACTACCTGCGACTTTTGTTCGCACGTGTCGGCACGCCGTACTGCCCCGACCACGACATCCCGCTCGAGGCGCAGAGCGTGTCGCAGATGGTCGACGCCGCGCTCGCGCTGCCCGAGGAAACCAAGTTGATGATCCTCGCGCCGGTCGTCGCGAACCGCAAGGGCGAGCACGCCGAGCTGTTCGAGGACATGCAGGCCCAGGGCTTCGTGCGCTTTCGCGTGCGCTCGGGCGGCGGCACCGCGAACGAAGGCGTCGCGAAGATCTACGAGGTCGAGTCGCTGCCGAAGCTGAAGAAGAACGACAAGCACACGATCGACGTCGTCGTCGATCGCCTGAAGGTCCGCCCGGACATGAAGCAGCGCCTCGCGGAATCGTTCGAGACCGCGCTGCGGCTCGCCGACGGCCGCGCGATCGCACTCGAGATGGATACCGACCGCGAGCACCTGTTCAGCTCGAAGTTCGCGTGCCCGATCTGCTCGTATTCGCTGCAGGAGCTCGAGCCGCGGCTGTTCTCGTTCAACAACCCGATGGGCGCATGCCCGGAATGCGACGGCCTCGGCCAGATCACGTTCTTCGATCCGAAGCGGGTCGTCGCGCACCCGTCGCTGTCGCTCGCCGCGGGCGCCGTGAAAGGCTGGGACCGCCGCAACCAGTTCTACTTCCAGATGCTGCAGAGCCTCGCGGCGTTCTACGAATTCGACATCGACGCCGCCTTCGAGGATCTGCCTGAAAAGATCCGCAAGGTGCTGCTGTTCGGCTCGGGCAAGCAGACGATCCCGTTCTCGTACATCAACGAGCGCGGTCGCACGACGATCCGCGAGCACGTGTTCGAAGGGATCATCCCGAACCTCGAGCGCCGCTACCGCGAGACCGACTCGGTCGCGGTGCGCGAAGAGCTGTCGAAGTACCAGAACAACCAGCCGTGCCCGTCGTGCGAAGGCACGCGCCTGCGCCGCGAAGCGCGCCACGTGCGCGTCGGCACCGGCGACTACGCGCGCGGCATCTACGAAATCAGCGGCTGGCCGCTGCGCGACGCGCTCGGCTACTTCGACGGCCTGACGCTCGACGGCGCGAAGCGCGAGATCGCCGACAAGGTGATCAAGGAAATCGTCGCGCGCCTGACCTTCCTGAACAACGTCGGCCTCGACTACCTGTCGCTCGAGCGCAGTGCGGAAACCCTGTCGGGCGGCGAGGCGCAGCGGATCCGGCTCGCGTCGCAGATCGGCTCGGGCCTGACCGGCGTGATGTACGTGCTCGACGAGCCGTCGATCGGCCTGCACCAGCGCGACAACGACCGCCTGATCGGTACGCTCAAGCACCTGCGCGACCTCGGCAACTCGGTGATCGTCGTCGAGCACGACGAGGACATGATCCGCACGGCCGACTACGTCGTCGACATGGGTCCGGGCGCCGGCGAACACGGCGGCGTGGTGGTCGCCGAAGGCACGCCGAAGCAGGTGCAGGCGAACCCGCAGTCGCTGACGGGCCAGTACCTCGTCGGCAAGCGCACGATCGAGTATCCGGACGAGCGCCTCGCGCCCGATCCCGAGCGGATGCTGCGCATCGTCGACGCGCACGGCAACAACCTGCAGCACGTCGATCTCGAACTGCCGGTCGGCCTGCTGACCTGCATCACCGGCGTGTCGGGCTCCGGCAAGTCGACGCTGATCAACGACACGCTGTATCACGCGGTCGCGCGCCACCTGTACGGCTCGTCGGCCGAGCCGGCAGCGCACGAGGCGATCGAGGGGCTCGAGCACTTTGACAAGGTGATCAACGTCGACCAGTCGCCGATCGGCCGCACGCCACGTTCGAACCCGGCCACCTACACGGGCCTGTTCACGCCGATCCGCGAGCTGTTCTCGGGCGTGCCGACCGCGAAGGAGCGCGGCTACGACCCGGGCCGCTTCTCGTTCAACGTGAAGGGCGGCCGCTGCGAGTCGTGCCAGGGCGACGGCGTGCTGAAGGTCGAGATGCACTTCCTGCCGGACGTCTACGTGCCGTGCGACGTATGCCACGGCAAGCGCTACAACCGCGAAACGCTCGAGGTCCAGTACAAGGGCAAGAACATCAGCGAAGTGCTCGACATGACGGTCGAACACGCGTATGAATTCTTCAGCGCGGTGCCGGTCATCGCGCGCAAGCTGAAGACGCTGCTCGACGTGGGTCTCGGCTACATCCGCCTCGGCCAGTCGGCCACGACGCTGTCGGGCGGCGAGGCGCAGCGCGTGAAGCTGTCGCTGGAGCTGTCCAAGCGCGACACCGGCCGCACACTGTACATCCTCGACGAGCCGACCACCGGCCTGCACTTCCACGACATCGCGCTGCTGCTCGAGGTGATCCACCGGCTGCGCGACCAGGGCAACACGGTCGTGATCATCGAGCACAACCTCGACGTGATCAAGACGGCCGACTGGGTGATCGACCTCGGCCCCGAGGGCGGCGCCGGCGGCGGCCAGATCATCGCGCAGGGTACGCCCGAGCAAGTCGCGAAGACCAAGGCCAGCTTCACCGGCAAGTACCTCGCTCCGCTGCTCAAACGCGCGACCCGCAAGGCGGCGGCCGGCTGACGGCGCCCCCTTCTACCGTGCGCGGCCGCCCGGCCCGCGCACGGTTCGGGCCCGCGACGGCGCCCGCCCCCGCGGTTTCCCTTCAGTGGTTTTCCCTTCTGCGTTTACACCATGAGCCAAACTGCCTCATGGCGGGCCATAATGGCAGCTATACTTTACGGTCGTAAGATTCGCCGTCCGCACCAAACCGGTGCGATGCCCGGCGAACGCCGCTCTGCCGCCCATCGCGCGGCATGACACACGAACGACAGGAATCCACGATGGAGAAGCAACAAGAGTCGCGCGACGCGCAGAACCGCGAGCCGCACCTGCGCAGCGTGCGGCTGACGAGCGACTTCAGCCTGCCGAAGTTGTCGGCGATCGAGATCGGCAGCTACCTGTTCGCCCTCGTCTCGATGGTGCTCGTCATCGAACTGCGGCTCCTCGGCGGGCTGCTGGCCGGCATGCTGGTCTACCAGCTCATCCACACGATCGCGCCGGTGATCGAACGCCACACCACCAGCATGCGGGCGCGCTGGGTCGCCGTCGTGCTGCTGTCGATCGCGATCGTCGGCGGGCTCACCGGCCTGACGATCGGCATCATCGAACACTTCGAGCACACGGTGCCGAACCTGCAGACCCTGCTCGGCCAGCTGATGCAGATCGTCGAGCAAACGCGCGCGCGCACGCCGGCGTGGATCGCGAACCTGCTGCCCGTCGACGTCGAACAGATGAAGACCAAGGCGGCGGTGCTGATGCACTCCCACATGGATCAGCTCCAGCAAGGCGGCAAGAGCGTCGCGCGCGGCTTCGGCCACGTGGTGTTCGGGATGATCATCGGCGCGATGATCGCGATCGGCGTCGAGCACGGCAAGGTGCGGCGGCCGCTGTCGACCGCCCTCGTCACGCGCGTGTCGCGCTTTGCCGAATCGTTCCGCCGGATCGTGTTCGCGCAGATCAAGATCTCGGCGATCAACGCTGCCTTCACGGCCATCTATCTGCTCGTCGCACTGCCGATTTTCCACCAGCAGCTGCCGCTGTCGAAAACGCTGGTGCTCGTGACCTTCATCGTCGGCCTGCTGCCGGTGATCGGCAACCTGATCTCGAACACACTGATCGTCGCGGTGTCGCTGTCGGTCAGCATGGGCACCGCGATCGCGTCGCTCGCGTTCCTCGTGGTCATCCACAAGTTCGAATACTTCCTGAACGCGAAGATCATCGGCGGCCAGATCGAGTCGCGCGCGTGGGAACTGCTGCTCGCGATGCTGATCATGGAAGCCGCGTTCGGGCTCCCCGGCGTGATCGCCGCGCCGATCTTCTATGCGTACCTGAAGCGCGAGCTGTACATGTTGCGGCTGATCTGACGCCACGCACGTCGCACAACAAAAAACGCCGCGCCCCAAAAAGGGCGCGGCGTTTTTGTGTGTGGGGACCGCCATCCGGGGACGGCCATCCGGCCATCCGGCCGGCAGCCGATCAGCGGAACACGACCGTCTTGGTCCCGTTCAGCACGATCCGGTGCTCGACATGCCACTTCACCGCGCGCGCAAGCGTCACGCACTCGACGTCGCGACCGATCGCGGTCAACTGGTCGGGTGTCATGCTGTGGTCCACGCGCTCGACTTCCTGCTCGATGATCGGGCCTTCGTCGAGATCGGTCGTCACGTAGTGCGCGGTCGCGCCGATCAGCTTCACGCCGCGGTCGAACGCCTGGTAGTACGGCTTCGCGCCCTTGAAGCTCGGCAGGAACGAATGGTGGATGTTGATCGCACGGCCGGCGAGCTGCTGGCACATGTTCGGCGACAGGATCTGCATGTAGCGCGCGAGCACGACGAGATCGGCCCGGTGTTCGTCGATCACTTCCAGAACGCGCGCTTCCTGCGCGGCCTTCGCCGCATCGGACGAACCGCCGACGAGCGGGAAGTGATGGAACGGAATGTTGTAGCTCGCGGCGAGCTGGTAGAACTCCTTGTGGTTCGACACGATCGCCGGAATCTCGATCGGCAGCTGGCCGGTGCGATAGCGGAACAGCAGGTCGTTCAGGCAATGGCCGATCTTCGACACCATGATCACGACGCGCGGCTTCACGGCCGCGTCGTGCAGTTCCCAGCGCATCCCGAACTGCTCGGCGAGCGGCGCGAATTCCTGGCGGAGCGTGTCGAGCGCCGACGCGGCGTCCGTGCCGTCGGCATCCTGCTCGAAGTGCACGCGCATGAAGAACTCGCCGGTGCGGCTGTCGCCGAACTGCGCCGAATCGAGGATGTTGTTGCTGCGCTCGAACAGGAAGCCCGAGACCGCGTGGACGATGCCGTGCCGGTCGGGGCACGACAGTTTCAGGATAAAGCTGTGATCGGTCGGCATGACCGCTACTCCCTTCGTTTCGGTATTCGTCAAATAGCCCGTTCGTGCGGCCGCGCCCCGGCCCGAGGGCGCGTCACGCGGGCGGCACGAACAGCGCGTCGATGCCCGCGGCATCCGCCGCCGCGAGCCAGCGATGGCGCAGCAACGTGTCGAGCATCGCGAGGCTCGCATCCATCGTCGCGCGGCCTTCGCGCAACCAGCCGATCACCTCGGGCACGCCGGCCAGCAGGTGCTCGGCCACTTCGCCGTCCTGGTTGTGCGGCGCGAAGTCGCGCGGCAGCGGCAGGTCGTACACGAAGATCAGTTCGGACTGCGTGCCTTCCGGCAGCGAGCACAGTACCTGCACCGCGCGGCCCGCGATCGCGCGCGCCGCCAGTTCGGCCGGCATGCCGGCCTCTTCCCAGCATTCCTTCGTGAGCGTCTCGTGAACGCCCAGGCCCCAGCCGATGCCGCCCGCCACGACGTTGTCGAGCATGCCGGGGTCGGTGGCCTTGGTCGCGCTGCGGCGGCCGAGCCACATCTGCGGCACCGCGGGCGAACCGGGCGCAGCCGCATATTCTACGATGCCGTTCAGGTGGACCGCATAGGTCTGCGTGCCGAAAAAGCGCGACGCGGCGCGCTCGATGTACGCGAGCGGCGGATCGTCGAAGCGGTTGCGGATCGCATAGATCTCGTCGCGCCAGCCCGGGATCGCCCCCTCGGCCGCCAGCGCGCCGATCGCGCTCGCGAGCGCCATGCTGCGCGCGTCCACGGTGTCATAACGCGCCGACAGCACCACGCGCGTGTCGGTCAGCTCGAACACGTCGGGCCAGCGGGCGAGCTTGGCGACGTCCTGGCGACGCACCCAGCCGACCTGCTCGCCGGCGATCTCGAAACGCAGGTGCGCGGCCTGATCGAAACGGCGCGCGGCCGCAATGCACGGAAACGTCATCGGGCTCAGTCCTTCAGCGCGACGCGAATGCCGATCGCGATGAACGTCGCGCCGGCGATCCGGTCGAGCCACACGCCGGCCTTCGGGCGGCGCTTCAGCCACGCGCCGATCGCGCCCGCGCCGACACCGAACAGCGTGAAGATCGCGGCCGTCTGCAGCATGAACAGCGCACCCAGCTCGAACATCTGCAGCGTCACGCTCTGCACGCCGTGCGGATCGACGAACTGCGGCAGGAACACGACGAAGAACAGCGTGACCTTCGGGTTCATCAGGTTGCCGATCACGCTCTGGCGGAAGATCGCAGCGAGCGGCTGCGGCGGACGTTCGTGCGCGTTCGCGAGGCCCTGACTGCGCAGCGCCTTGATGCCGATCCACACGAGGTACGCGGCGCCCGCGAGCTTCAGCGTCTGGAACGCGACCGGCGACGAACGCAGCACGGCCGCGACGCCGAGCGCGGCCAGCGTCGTGTGGAACAGGATCCCGGCCGTGAAGCCGAGCGCCGCGACGAAGCCGGCGGCGCGCCCCTGCGAGATGCCGCGCGCGAGCACCTGCAGGTTGTCGGGACCCGGCGCGAACGTGATCGCGATCGACGTCGCGAGAAACAGCATGAAGTTGGGCATCGTGACCTCGCGGCGTGGGCCGGCGTCCGGTGGTTCAGTGGCCGGCGAATTCGGTGACGGTGTAGACGGGCAGCCCCGCGTTGCGCAACAGCGTCGAGCCGCCGAGATCCGGCAGGTCGATGATCGCCGCGCCCTCGACGACGACCGCGCCGAGCCGCTGCAGCAGGTTGCGCCCCGCCATCATCGTGCCGCCGGTCGCGATCAGGTCGTCCATGATGATCACCCGGTCGCCGGGGCGGCACGCGTCTTCGTGGATCTCGACCGTCGCACTGCCGTATTCAAGGTCGTACGATTCCGAACGCGTCTTGTACGGCAGCTTGCCGACCTTGCGGATCGGCACGAAGCCGACGCTCAGCTCGTACGCGACGATCGGCGCAATGATGAAGCCGCGCGCATCGAGCCCCGCGACGTAGTCGAGCTTCGCATCGACATAGCGTTCGACGAACAGGTCGACGAGGATGCGCAGCGCCTTCGGGCTCTGCAGCAGCGTCGTAATGTCGCGGAACATCACGCCTGGCTGCGGCCAGTCGGGCACCGTGCGGATCTGGCTGTGAATGAAGGCGACCGGATCGAGCGGTGCGGCCGACGACGAATGCGGCATGAAACTCTCCGAAAAAAACGGTGCGCGAGGATCGGGCACCGTTTCGAATAAATACGGGTCAGGTTATCGAATCGCGACTCCGGCGACTCAGGCGACAGCGGCCGGCGGCTCGCGCCGATGGCGCGACAACCGTTCCTCCGCGAGCGCGAGCGCCTCTGGCAGCCCGCGCAGCACCACGATATCGCTCGCGCGCAGCTTGGTCTGCGGATCGGGTTCGACGCCGCGAATGCCGTGCCGGCGGATCGCCGTGACTTCCAGCCCGAGCGCATACAGCCCCAACTCCTCCAGCGAGCGCCCGACCGCGTCCGCGCGCGTGTCGACCGGCACTGATTGTAGCCGCACCTGCTCGTGATCGTCGTCGTCCGCGTCGTCCGCGCCTCGGAAATAGCCGCGCAGCAGGCTGTAGCGCTCGTCGCGCATCTCCTCGACGCGCCGCACGACCTTGCGCATCGGCACGCCGACCAGCACGAGCGTATGCGACGCGAGCATCAAGCTGCCCTCGACGATCTCCGGAATCACCTCGGTCGCGCCGGCCGCGAGCAGCTTCTCGAGATCGGCATCGTCGACGGTGCGTACGATCGCCGGCAGCGTCGGCTCCAGCTCGTGCACGTGATGCAGCACGCGCAGCGCGGACGGCGTGTTCGCATAGGTGATCGCGACGGCCGCCGCGCGGTGGATACCGGCCGCGAGCAGCGATTCGCGGCGCGCCGCATCGCCGAACACGACGGATTCGCCGGCGGTCGCGGCCGCGCTCACGCGATCGGGATCGAGGTCGAGCGCGACGTACGAAATGCCTTCCTGCTCGAGCATGCGCGCCAGGTTCTGGCCCGCGCGGCCGTAGCCGCAGATGATCACGTGACCGCGCTGCTTCAGGCTTTGCGTCGCGATCCGCGTCATCTGCAGCGACTGCTGCATCCATTCCGTCGACGACAGCCGCATCACGATGCGGTCGGCGTTCTGGATCAGGAACGGCGCGGCGAGCATCGACAGCAGCATCGACGCGAGGATCGCCTGGAGCAGCGTCGAATCGACCAGATGCCGGTCGAGGATCAGGTTCAGCAGCACGAAGCCGAATTCGCCGGCCTGCGCGAGCCCGATGCCGGTACGCATCGCGACGCCCGGCGTCGCGCCGAACAGCCGCGCGAGCCCCGCGATCATCGTCCCCTTGAACAGGATCTGACCGACGAAGAAGCCGAACACGAGGAGCGGATGCTCCCAGATCACGCGCGGATCGAGCAGCATCCCGGTGGTCACGAAGAACAGGCCGAGCAGCACGTCGCGAAACGGCTTGATGTCCTCCTCGACCTGATGGCGAAACGGCGTCTCGGAGATCAGCATCCCGGCGATGAACGCACCGAGCGCGAGCGACAGGCCGAAGCGGTCGGTGATGAAGGCGGCGCCGAGCGTGACGAGCAGCAGGTTCAGCACGAACAGCTCCTGCGAGCGGCGCCGCGCAACGACGTTGAGCCAGCGCGTCATGAAACGCTGGCCGACGATCAGCAGCAGCGCGAGCGCGATCACGATCTTGACCGCCGCGAAGCCGAGCGTGATCGCGAGATCCTTCGACGATTCCGCGCCGAACGCGGCGATCACGATCAGCAGCGGCACCACCGCGAGATCCTGAAACAGCAGCACGCCGAAGATGTTGCGGCCGTGGGCGGTCTCGATCTCGAGCCGCTCGGCGAGCATCTTCGACACGATCGCCGTCGACGACATCGCGAGCGCGCCGCCGAGCGCGACACTGCCCTGCCACGTGATGTGCACCCAGCGCTCGAACAGCGCGCCGAGCACGACCGCGAGCACGAGGGTTGCGACGACCTGCAGCAGTCCTAGCCCGAACACGAGCCGCTGCATCGCCCTGAGCTTCGCGAGCGAGAATTCGAGGCCGATCGAGAACATCAGGAACACCACGCCGAATTCCGCGAGGTGTTCGGCCCGTTCGAGGTCCGCGGCAATGCCGAACGCGTGCGGGCCGACCAGGATGCCGACGGTCAGGTAGCCAAGCATCGGCGGCAGGTTCAGCGAGCGGAATACGACGACACCCACCACCGAGGCCAGCAGCAGCAGCAGGGTCATTTCGAGCGGGGAAATCACAGGCGAAGCGTCCTCGTTCGTCGGGGCCACGGCAATGCGGGCGCGGGTGGTGGCGGTGGTCAGGCGACCTCGGACGAGTCCGAAGGCCCGGCGCGGCGAACAAACGCCTTTGCTATACTCCGCGCATGATAGCGAAAATCAATGATGATCGGGCGCTCGCGCTCGCCCGCGACGTGCTCGACATCGAGGCGGACGCCGTACGCGCGCTGCGCGACCAGCTCGACGGCGACTTCGTCCAGGCCGTCGCGCTGCTGCTCGGCTGCCGCGGCCGCGTGGTGGTGTCCGGCATCGGCAAATCGGGGCATATTGCCCGCAAGATCGCGGCCACGCTGGCCAGCACCGGCACGCCTGCCTTCTTCGTCCATCCGGCCGAAGCCAGCCACGGCGACCTCGGCATGGTCACGTCGGACGACGTCTTCATCGGTATCTCGTATTCGGGCGAGTCGGAAGAGCTCGTCGCGATCCTGCCGCTCGTCAAGCGGATCGGCGCGAAGCTGATCGCGATCACGGGTCGTGCGGAATCGAGCCTCGGCACGCTTGCCGACGTGAACCTGAACGCCGCGGTCTCGAAGGAAGCGTGCCCGCTGAACCTCGCGCCCACCGCGAGCACGACCGCCGCGCTCGCGCTCGGCGATGCGCTCGCCGTCGCGGTGCTCGACGCGCGCGGCTTCGGCTCCGAGGATTTCGCGCGCTCGCATCCGGGCGGTGCGCTCGGCCGCCGCCTGCTCACCCATGTGCGCGACGTGATGCGCTCGGGCGACGACGTGCCGCTGGTCGGCGCCGACGCGACGCTGTCGGACGCGCTGTTCCAGATTACCGCGAAGCGGATGGGCATGACGGCCGTGGTCAATGCCGACGGCCGCGTCGCCGGCATCTTCACCGACGGCGACCTGCGCCGCGTGCTTGCCCGCGACGGCGATTTCCGCACGCTGCCGATCGTCGACGTGATGACCCGCAAGCCGCGCACGATCGGCCCTGAACATCTCGCGGTCGAAGCCGTGGAACTGATGGAGCGCCACCGGATCAACCAGATGCTGGTGGTCGATGCCGACGGCGTGCTGATCGGCGCGCTGAACATGCACGACCTGTTTTCGAAGAAGGTGATCTGATGAGCGCAGCGCTGACTGCGGCCGAACGCGCGAGCCGCGTGAAGCTGATGATTTTCGACGTCGACGGCGTGCTGACCGACGGCGGCCTGCTGTTTACCGTGGCCGGCGACGCGATGAAGTCGTTCAATTCGCTCGACGGCCACGGCGTGAAGCTGCTCGGCGAGGCCGGCATCGCGACCGCGATCATCACCGGCCGCCGCTCGGAAATCGTTGCGGCGCGCGCGAAGGAAATGAAGATCGCGCACCTGTTCCAGGGCGTCGAGAACAAGCTCGCCGTGTTCGCCGACCTGATCGCGTCGCTCGGCATCGCCGCCGACGCATGCGGCTACATGGGCGACGACTGGCCCGACCTGCCGGTGATGCTGCGCTGCGGCTTCGCGACCGCGCCGGCCAATGCGCACCCCGAGGTGATCGCCCGCGCGCACTGGGTGGCCGAGGCCCGTGGCGGCCACGGCGCCGTGCGCGAAGTGTGCGACGCGATCCTGCGCGCGCAACGCCGCTACGACGCCATGCTCGCGGCCGCCTGCGGAGCCTGACGAATGAACACGCATTTCCGCTGGACCCAGTTGCTGCCGCTCGTCGCGGTCGCCGCGCTCGCGGGCATCACGTGGTGGCTGTTGCAGGCAACGCTGCCGCCGCCCGGCGAGGGCGCCGTGCAGCCGAAGCGCCATACGCCCGACTATTTCGCGGACAACTTCTCGGTCACCGAGCTCGACCAGTCCGGCACGACCCAGTACCGGCTGACGGCCGCGAAGCTGATCCACTACGAAGACACCGAAAACAGCGACCTGACCGATCCGGCCATGCGCGCGTTCCAGCCCGGCAAGCCGGTCGTGACGACCACCGCGAAGCGCGGCACCGTCAACGGCGACGTGTCGATCGTCGATTTGTACGACGACGCGCGCATCCTGCGCGTGGCCGGCGGCGGCGATCCGCAGATGCAGGCCGATTCCCAGCATTTCCGGATCTTCGTCAATGACGATGTGATCCAGACCGAAAAGCCGGTTAAACTTCAGCGCGGCCTGTCGCTCGTCAACGCGACCGACGGCATGAAGTACAACAACGTCACCCGGGTCATCGAGCTTTACGGCAACGTGCGCGGCACGATTGCCGCGTCCGACGCGTCGGGCGGCTCGAAAGCTCAATCCAGGTGACGCATCCCTCACGTGACTGCATGAACGAACCGTTCCCTCGACAGAATTCCGGCGGCGCTGCGCGCGCCGTCCGCGCCGCGCTCGCCGCGACGCTCGTGGCGCTCCCGCTCGTCGGGCTGGCGCCGCTCGCCCATGCCGAGAAGGCCGACCAGAACAAGCCGATCAACGTCGAGGCGGACAACCTGACCTATGACGACCTGAAGCAGGTCACGGTCGCGACCGGCAACGTCGTGATCACGAAGGGCACGATCATCATCAAGGGCGATCGCGTCGAAGTGCGCCAGGATCCGGAAGGCTATCAGTACGCGACGTCGTTCGGCAGCAGCAAGAAGCACGCAACGTTCCGCCAGAAGCGCGAAGGCCTCGACGAGTACATCGACGGCGATGCCGAGCGCATCGACTACGACGGCAAGCAGGATCTCACGACGCTGACGACCGCGGCCACCGTGCGCCGCCTGCAGGGCACGTCGACCATCGCCGACACCGTGCACGGCAGCGTGATCACGTACGACGGCCAGCACGACTTCTACACCGCGAAGGGCGGCAAGGACGTCGCGGCGCCTGGCAACCCGACCGGCCGCGTGCGCGCGATGCTGTCGCCGAAGAACGGCGGCGCAGGGCCGCTGAACGGTGCGCCGGCGAAGCTGTCGCCGTCGACCACGATCCAGGGAGCGCCGGGCCAATGAACGCGCTACCGAATCGCCAGCCGGCCGGCACGACGAGCTCGCTCGTCGTCCGCAACCTGAAGAAGCGCTACGGCTCGCGCACCGTCGTCAAGGACGTGTCGCTCGACGTGAAGAGCGGCGAGGTCGTCGGCCTGCTCGGCCCGAACGGCGCCGGCAAGACCACGTCGTTCTACATGATCGTGGGCCTCGTGCCGCTCGATGCGGGCGAGATCTCGCTGAACGGCAGCTCGATCAGCCTGCTGCCGATCCACAAGCGCGCATCGCTCGGCCTGTCGTACCTGCCGCAGGAAGCATCCGTGTTCCGCAAGCTGACCGTCGAGGAGAACATCCGCGCAGTGCTCGAGCTGCAGTACGGCGACGATGGCAAGCGGCTCTCGAAGGATGCGATCGCGTCGCGCACCGAGGCACTGCTCGACGAGCTGCAGATCGCCCACCTGCGCGACAATCCTGCGCTGTCGCTGTCGGGCGGCGAACGCCGTCGCGTCGAAATCGCGCGTGCGCTCGCGACCAACCCGAACTTCATCCTGCTCGACGAACCGTTCGCCGGCGTCGATCCGATCGCAGTACTCGAGATCCAGAAGATCGTCAAGTTCCTGAAGCAGCGCAATATCGGCGTGTTGATTACCGATCACAACGTCCGCGAAACGCTCGGCATTTGCGACCACGCATACATCATCAGCGACGGTTCAGTGCTCGCCGCCGGCGCGCCGAGCGACATCATCGAGAACGAAAGCGTGCGCCGCGTGTACCTCGGCGAACACTTCCGCATGTAACTTCCCCTCGTGGCCGGCTGCACCCCGCCCGGCACCGCCGTGCGGGGCCGCGCGCGGCTTTCCAGCCATGTTGCAGCCCTACCCGCGGCCGGGCGGCGCGCCGCGCGTAATCGCGGATGGCTCAAGGCGCCTGGGTCGTGGCACACTGCCGGTATGACTCCCTCTCTGCCATGAAAGCCAGCCTTCAACTCCGCCTGTCGCAACATTTGGCGCTGACGCCGCAGCTACAGCAGTCGATCCGGCTTCTGCAGTTGTCGACGCTCGAACTGCAGCAGGAAGTCGCGATGGCCGTCGCGCAGAATCCGCTGCTCGAAAATGACGATGAATGGATCGCGAGTCCGCTGCGTGTCGCGGCGGATGGATCGCTGATCGCGCAGACGCCGCCCGCGCAGAGCGCCGAACCGGCCGCCGCGAACGGCAGCGGCCAGTCGGGCGAGCGCGCCGAGCGCGACGAACCGGCCGGCGCCGACGAATACGACGGCTACGCATCCGGCGACGGCAACGACGGCCCGCAGTGGAATCTCGACGAGTTCGGCCGCTCGAGCGGCGCATCGGACGACGACGACCTGCCGCCGCTGCAGGTGCAGGAAGCCGCGACGTCGCTGCGCGACCATCTCTCCGCGCAACTGCGCGTCACGCAGGCCGGCCCGCGCGATCGCGCGCTCGTGATGTTCCTGATCGAATCGCTCGACGACGACGGCTACCTGACCGCGTCGCTCGACGAAGTGCTCGCCGATCTGCCGGCCGAACTTGAAATCGACTGCGACGAACTGAACGCGGCGCTCGCGCTGCTGCACAGCTTCGACCCCGCCGGGGTCGGTGCGCGCTCGGCATCCGAATGCCTGAAGCTGCAGTTGCTGCGCCTCGATCCGTCCCCCACCCGCACGCTCGCGCTCGAAATCGTGTCGCAGCATCTCGAGCTGCTCGCCGCGCGCGATTTCACGCGGCTGCGCAAGCACCTGAAGGCGAGCGACGACGCGCTGCGCGACGCGCACGCGCTGATCCGTTCGCTGGAGCCGTTCCCGGGCGCCGCATACGGCAAGGCCGAAGCGGACTACGTCGTACCCGACATCATCGTGAAGAAGTCCGGCCAGAACTGGCTCGCGGAACTCAATCCGGAAGTGATGCCGCGCCTGCGGATCAACAACCTGTACGCGAACATCCTGCGCAACAGCCGCGGCGATCCGTCGGCCGGATCGTTGAAACAGCAGCTCCAGGAAGCACGCTGGCTGATCAAGAACATCCAGCAGCGCTTCGACACGATCCTGCGCGTCGCGCAGGCTATTGTCGAGCGTCAGAAGAATTTCTTTGCGCACGGTGAAATTGCCATGCGCCCCTTGGTTTTGCGGGAAATAGCTGATACGCTGGGCCTACACGAGTCGACTGTCAGCCGTGTGACAACAGGCAAGTACATGCTGACCCCGTTCGGGACGCTTGAATTTAAGTACTTCTTCGGATCACACGTTTCGACCGACACCGGAGGCGCCGCTTCGTCGACCGCCATCCGAGCCCTGATCAAGCAACTGATAGGAGCTGAAGACCCAAAATCGCCACTTTCGGACAGCCGCATTGCCGAGCTGCTGGCAGAACAGGGTTTCGTGGTTGCGCGCCGCACGGTCGCCAAGTATCGCGAAGCCCTCAAAATCCCGGCAGTGAATCTGCGCAAGTCTCTTTAAGCCTGCTGCCTGCCCGGCGGCAGGCGTGTTCCGGCCACCGCGCACACGGGGAACAGGCCGGGCGACCTGTCCGCGAATTTGCCGCCGCGTGCGGCAGGGGCAAGTCGACCGGAGCGCCGCCTCGATGCGGCCGGGTGGTCTCTCGCTTGGAGAAGCACTATGAACCTGAAGATCAGTGGACATCATCTCGAAGTCACGCCTGCAATTCGCGAATACGTGATCACCAAGCTGGACCGGGTGCTACGCCATAGCGATCAGGTGATAGATGGCACTGTGATCCTCTCGGTCGACAACCACAAGGAAAAGGACAAGCAGCAGCGCGCGGAAATCAACCTGCACCTGAAGGGCAAGGACATCTTCGTCGAAAGCGCGAACGGTAACCTGTACGCTGCGATCGATCTGCTGATCGACAAACTGGATCGCCAGGTCGTCAAGCACATGGAGCGTCTGCAAACGCACGCGCACGACCCCATCAAGCTGCAGCCGTCGATCGACCAGATCGAACTGCCGCCGCAATAACGGTCATTGCAGCACACATGCCGCCCGGTTCGCCGGGCGTTTTTTTTGTGGCTTCGACGCAGTGGTGCGACCGGTCCGTCCATGCTGCGCCACGCGCGCGGCTGTGCTCTATAATGTTCCGGTTATCGCCGGGGGGCGTTGATGCGGTAGCTGCCTTGCAGGTTGCCGATACCGAACGCCTTGATATCGCCGAACATGGAAAATCAGTCTGCCGCAGCAAGGAGACCCCAGGCCGCCCAATCGCCTGCCAACATGAATCGCCTAGCCAAAATCCTGCCCATAGAGAACGTCGTCATCGACCTCTCCGTCACCAGCAAGAAACGCGTCTTCGAACAAGCCGGGCTGATCTTCGAAAATCAGAACGGCATCGCCCGCAGCACCGTCACGGACAACCTGTTCGCGCGCGAGCGCCTCGGCTCGACCGGGCTCGGCGAAGGCGTCGCGATTCCGCACGGGCGTATCAAGGGGCTCAAGCACCCGCTCGCCGCGTTCGTTCGGCTCGCCGATGCGATCCCGTTCGAAGCGCCCGACGGCCAGCCGGTCGGTCTCCTGATTTTCCTGCTCGTCCCCGAGCAAGCCACCCAGCAACACCTCGAGATCCTGTCGGAAATCGCGCAACTGCTGTCCGATCGCGACGCGCGCGAGCGTCTGCACAACGAAACGGATATCGCCGAGTTGCATCGCCTGCTCACTCAGTGGCAACCTTGAGTTGATCCGGGCGGAATATTTTCCCGAGCGAGGCGGCATGCGCCGCCGTCCACGGCTGCCCGGCGCCGGTCCCGCATGGCGACGCCCGTCGCCGCGCGCGTGCACCGACTCATTGGAGTGACGAGAGTCATGGATACGTCCAGCATCAACGCCCAGAGCATCTTCGACGACAACGCAGCCACGCTGAAGCTGAGCTGGCTGACGGGGCATGAAGGCTGGGAGCGCGGTTTTTCGGCCGACACCGTCGGCAACGCGACGTCGAGCGCCGACCTCGTCGGCCACCTGAACCTGATCCACCCGAACCGGATCCAGGTGCTCGGCGAAGCCGAAATCGACTACTACCAGCGGCAGACCGACGAAGACCGTTCGCGCCACATGGCCGAGCTGATCGCACTCGAGCCGCCGTTCCTCGTCGTCGCCGGCGGCGCGGCGGCGCCGCCCGAACTCGTGCTGCGTTGCACGCGCTCGTCCACCCCGCTGTTCACGACGCCGATGTCGGCCGCCGCGGTGATCGATAGCCTGCGGCTCTACATGTCGCGCATCCTCGCGCCGCGCGCGACGCTGCATGGCGTGTTCCTCGACATCCTCGGGATGGGCGTTCTGCTCACCGGCGACTCCGGTCTCGGCAAGAGCGAACTCGGCCTCGAACTCATCAGCCGCGGTCACGGCCTCGTCGCCGACGACGCGGTCGACTTCGTCCGACTTGGCCCCGATTTCGTCGAAGGCCGCTGCCCGCCGCTGCTGCAGAACCTGCTCGAAGTTCGCGGCCTCGGCCTGCTCGACATCAAGACGATCTTCGGCGAAACCGCCGTACGGCGGAAAATGAAGCTGAAGCTGATCGTTCAGCTCGTACGCCGCCCGGACGGCGAATTCCAGCGCCTGCCGCTGGAAAGCCAGACCGTCGACGTGCTCGGCCTGCCGATCAGCAAGGTGACGATCCAGGTGGCGGCCGGCCGCAACCTCGCAGTGCTCGTCGAGGCAGCCGTGCGGAACACGATCCTGCAGTTGCGCGGAATCGACACGTTGCGCGATTTCATGGATCGGCAACGACTCGCGATGCAAGATCCCGACAGTCAGTTCCCCGGCAAGCTCGTGTAATTCTCCCGCGCCGGCCACGCAGCGCCGACGCGTCGAGCCGGTGCTATGATGAAACGTCAGGATTCTCTGCTTCCCATGCGCATCGTCCTCATCACCGGCATCTCCGGCTCAGGCAAATCCGTCGCGCTGAACGCGCTTGAAGACGCAGGCTATTACTGCGTCGACAACCTGCCGCCGCACGTGCTCCCAGAACTCGCCCGCTACCTCGCCGAGGCAGGCCAGCACCGGCTCGCGGTTGCAATCGATGCACGCTCGAGCGCGTCGCTCGACGAAATGCCCGGCCTGATCCGTGCGCTGTCGCTCAAGCACGATGTTCGCGTGCTGTTCCTGAACGCGAGCACGCAGGCACTGATTCAGCGCTTCTCCGAAACGCGCCGGCGCCACCCGCTGTCCGGCTCGCCGTCGCACGATGCGAACGTCGGGCTGCTGTCGTCGCTCGAGGAGGCGATCGAGCGCGAACGCGATCTCGTCGCACCGCTCGCCGAATTCGGTCACCAGATCGATACCAGTACGCTGCGTGCGAACGTGCTGCGCACGTGGGTCAAGCGCTTCATCGAGCAGAAGAACAACGACCTGATGGTGATGTTCGAGTCGTTCGGCTTCAAGCGCGGCGTGCCGCTCGACGCCGACCTGATGTTCGACGTGCGCGCGCTGCCGAATCCGTACTACGACCATGAGCTGCGCCCGCTCACCGGGCTCGACCAGCCGGTCATCGCCTTTCTCGACGCACTGCCGATCGTCCATCAGATGATCGACGACATCCATGCGTTCCTGATGAAATGGCTGCCGCACTTTCGCGAAGACAACCGCAGCTACCTGACCGTCGCCATCGGCTGCACGGGCGGGCAGCATCGCTCGGTGTTCATCGCGGAAACGCTCGCCGCGCGCCTCGCGCCCGAGGCGAACGTGATCGTGCGGCATCGTGACGCGCCCGTGGATGTCGACGCGTCGTCGCGGCTTGTCACCGAGGTCGACCGACCTTAGCGACTCCGCCCTTTCGCCGGCGCGCCATGTCTACCCTATCGACCACCCTGATCGAACTGCCGCTGTTTCCGCTGCACACGGTGCTGTTCCCTGGTGGCTGGCTGCCGCTCAAGGTGTTCGAGGCGCGCTATCTCGACATGGCCCGCGCGTGCCTGCGCGACGAAGCGCCGTTCGGCGTGTGCCTGCTGAAGAGCGGCCCCGAAGTGGCCCAGGACGGCGCCGTCTCGGTGCCCGAGACCATCGGCTGCATGGCACGCATCACCGAATGCGACACCGGCGAATTCGGGATGCTGTTCCTGCAGACCATCGGCACGCAGCGCTTCGAGCTGCTGTCGTATCGCGTCGAAGGCAACGGGCTGCTGGTCGGCATCGCTGAGCCGCTGCCCGACGACATCCCGCTCGAAGGCGAGCAGGCGCTCGCGCAATTCGGCTCGTGTGCCGAGGTGCTCGAGCGTATCATCGAAGCGCTGAAGAAATCGGAACCGGGCAAGATGCCGTTCGGCGAACCGTTCCGCCTCGACGATCCGAGCTGGGTGTCGAACCGCCTCGCCGAACTGCTGCCGCTCGACCTGCGCGCGCGGCAGAAGCTGATGGAGTTTCCAGACGTCGGCGCACGCATCGACGCCGTACACCACGTGCTCGACCGGCACGGGTGGCTGTAAGCGCGCCCATCGCGCATCGCTTTGTGGCGACATCTCGCGCAGTGCACCGGCCGGGTTGAAAACTCGGCATTTTGGAAAGCACGCGGCCCCCGCCGCGCACCGCCCCTTTCGTTACAGCAGCGGCCCGCTCAGTGCATCGAGCAGCTTGCGCACGGGTGCCGGCAAGCCGTACGCGTCGAGCCTGCTCAGCGGCACCCACGCCGTCTCGGCATCCTGCGCAAGCGGCAATCCGCCGGCCGCCATGTCGCTCAGCCGCGGCTCGATCTCGAGCCGGAAATGCGTGAACGTGTGCGTGAACGGTGCAAGCGGCACCGGGCCGCCGCCGCCGAAGCCGCGCGCGAGTTCCGCGAGCGCGGCGTCGCCGTCGGCCTGCGGCAGGCACCACAGCCCGCCCCAGATGCCGGCCGGCGGACGCCGCTCGAGCAGCACGGCATCGCCGTCGCGCAGCACAAGCATCCAGGTCTTGCGCGTCGGCACCGCCTTCTTCGGCCGCGCGGCCGGCAGTTCGCGCTGCCGCCCCGTCGATTGCGCGACGCAATCGCCCGCGAACGGACAACGCACGCAATCCGGCTTGCCGCGCATGCACAGCGTCGCGCCGAGATCCATCAGCCCCTGCGTGTATGCGCTCACGTCGGCCGGATTCGCGGCATCCGGCAACAACGATTCGGCAAGCGCCCACATGTCGTTCTCGACGCGCTTCTCGCCCGGAAAGCCTTCGACGCCGAACACCCGCGCGAGCACGCGTTTCACGTTGCCGTCGAGAATCGTTGCATGCGCGCCGTATGCGAATGACGCGATCGCCGCAGCCGTCGAGCGGCCGATGCCGGGCAGTTCGGCGAGCGCGTCGGGCGTCGACGGGAATACACCGCCATGCTCGGCGGCGACCACCTGCGCGCAGCGATGCAGGTTACGGGCGCGCGAGTAGTAGCCGAGGCCGGCCCACAGCGCCATCACGTCGTCGGCCGGCGCGTCGGCCAGCGCGACGACGGTCGGGAAGCGTTCGAGAAAACGCGTGTAGTACGGAACGACGGTCGATACCTGCGTCTGCTGCAGCATGATTTCCGACAACCAGATCCGGTACGGATCGCGGGTGTTCTGCCATGGCAGGTCGTGGCGGCCGTGCACGCGCTGCCATGCGATGAGGCGAGCGGCGAACGTACTGTGCAGCGGCGTGACGGGGTACGGGGCGGGAGCGGTGCGAGGCGGCTTCAAGTGTTCGAATCAGTGAAAAAGGGGTCAACGCGAGGTTCAGCGCTGGCAGGTCGGGCAGTAATAGGTCGAACGCTGACCCTGCACGATATGCCGGATCGGCGTGCCGCATACGCGGCAAGGCAGGCCTGCGCGATCGTAGACGAAGCAGTCGAGCTGGAAATACCCGCTTTCGCCGTTGCTGCCGACGAAGTCGCGCAGCGTGCTGCCGCCGCGCTCGATCGCGTCGGCGAGCGTCGCCCGTACGGCGTCGGCCAGCCGTTCGTAGCGCGGCAACGATACCTTGCCGGCGGCCGTCGTCGGCCGGATACCGGCGCGAAACAGGCTCTCGGACGCATAGATGTTGCCGACGCCGACGACCATGTCGCCCGCGAGCAGCGCCTGCTTGACCGACACGGTGCGGCCGCGCGTGCGCGCGTGCAGCAGCGCGCCGGTGAACGCGGGCGAGAACGGCTCGACGCCGAGGCTCGCGAGCAGCGGATGCGCATGCACGTCGCCCGCTTCGCGGGGGTGCCACAACACGGCACCGAAACGGCGCGGATCGCGGAACCGCAGCACGAATTCGTCGAAAATCCAGTCGATGTGGTCGTGTTTGGCGGCAACCGGCACGCCGGCCGCGGGCAGGACGCGCAACGTGCCCGTCATCCCGAGATGGACGATGAACCAGCCCGCGTCGACCTCGAACAGCAGGTACTTGCCGCGACGCTCGACCGCGAGCACCTCGCGCGCGCGCAATTGCTCCGCGAGCCCCGCAGGCACGGGCCAGCGCAGCATCGCGGTACGGACGTCGACACGCTCGACGCGGCGGCCTGCGACAAAGGGCTCGATGCCCCGGCGCGTGACTTCGACTTCTGGCAACTCTGGCATATTTTGCGGGTCTGAGGCTGGATTCACTATCGTGCGTGTATTGTAGCGAGCGCGTTACAATCGGTTGAAACATCGAACGGATTTCCATGACCTTGCCCTCGAAGCTGCTTCTGAAGCGCCCCGCCGCCGAGCGTGGCGCGCGTGCGTTCCCGGTCCGCCGCGCGCTCGGCGCCGCGCTGTTCGCGGCCTGGACCCTCTCCGCCTTCCCGGCTCACGCGCAGGATCCGGCATCGGACGACGCGGATTCGCAGGGCGCGTTCGAGCACGTGATGCCGGACGAGAAGAAGGATCTCCCCGGCGTCCCGCTGACGAGCCAGATCGTCTACCAGGTGCTGGCTGCGGAGGTCGCGCTCCAGCGCAACCAGCCCGCGCCGGCCTACCAGACCTATCTCGCGCTCGCCCGCGACACGCACGATCCGCGCATGGCGCAGCGCGCGACCGAGATCGCGCTCGGCGCGCAGAGCCCGGCCGATGCGCTGTCCGCCGCGTCCCTGTGGCGCCAGTACGCCCCCGATTCGAACCGCGCATCGCAGGTCGACGCCGCGCTGCTCGTGCTCGCCGGCAAGCCGGCCGACGCAGAACCGATGCTCGCACGCGAGCTGGCCCGCGCGACTGGCGAAACGCGCGGCCCCGCAATCCTTGCGCTGCAGGCGCTGCTGGTGCGCGGCGCCGACCGCGTCGGCGGCCTCGCGGTGCTGAAGGACATGCTGAAGAACGACATGAACCGGCCCGAGGCGCAGCTTGCGATCGCACGGCAGCAGCTCGCGGTCGACGACAAGGACGGCGCCGCGCAGTCGCTGAAGCAGGCGCTGCAGATCCGCCCGGACTACCTGCCGGCGGCACTGATGCTGTCGCAGATGGGCCCCGCGGAGCGGGCGGCCGGCATCGCGTCGTTCGAGAAATATGTTCAGCAGAATCCGAAGTCGCGCGACGCGCGGCTCGCGCTGTCGCAGCTCTATCTCGCCGACGATCGCCTGGACGACGCGCAGAAGCAGTTCGAGACGATGCACAAGCTCGACTCGAAGGATCCGACGCCGCTGATGGCGCTCGCGCTGATCAAGATCCAGCAGAAGAAACTCGACGATGCGAGCGTGTACCTGAAACAGTACGTGCAGCTCGGCGACAAGCAGCCGAACCTCGACGTCGGCCAGGGCTACATCTATCTCGCGCAGATCGCGATCGAACAGGGCAACGACGCGCAGGCGTCGCAATGGCTCGACAAGGTCGACCAGACGAGCCAGCACTACCTGCCCGCGCAGATCACGCGCGCGCAGCTGCTGCAGAAACAGGGCAAGACCGACGAAGCGCGCAAGGTGCTCGACGACCTGCCGATCAGCGATCCGCGCGATGCAGCGGTCGTCGCACGCACCGACGCGTCGATCCTCTTCACCGCGAAGCGCTATCCGGAAGCCGAGGCGCGGCTCGCGCAGGCGGTGCAGGACTTCCCGGACGATCCCGACCTGCGCTACGACTACGCGATGGCGGCCGAAAAGACCGGCCACTACACGACGATGGAAAAGCAGTTGCGCGAGCTGATCCGTACGCAGCCCGACAATCCGCAGGCGTACAACGCGCTCGGCTATTCGCTGGCCGATCGCAACCAGCGCCTGCCCGAGGCCAGCAAGCTGATCGACAAGGCAATGTCGCTCGCACCGAACGATGCGTACATCATGGACAGCCTCGGCTGGGTGAAGTACCGGATGGGCGACACGGCCGGCGCGGCGAAGATCCTGCGGCATGCGTACGACCTGCAGCCGAATGCCGAGATCGGCGCGCACCTCGGCGAAGTGCTGTGGAAGAGCGGCGCGCAGGACGACGCGCGCGCCGCGTGGCGTGCCGCGCAGAAGCTCGAGCCCGACAACGACACGCTCGTGCAGACGCTCAAGCGCTTCCAGATCAACAGCCTCTGATGCGGATGTTCCCGATGCTTTCCCCGTCTTCCCGCGCGCTGCGCACGCTGGCCGCGGCCGGCGCGGCGCTCGCGCTTGCCGGCTGCGCGAGCACGCCGCCGTCGGCGAATGCGCCGTCGGGCGCCGTACTGCAGACGGCCGCAACGCATGCGTACCACGGCCGCTTCGCGGTGCAGTACAACGACAGCCTCGGCAGGCCGCAAAACGTGTACGGCAACTTCGACTGGCAGGAGCACGGCGAC
Source organism: Burkholderia sp. Bp9016 (assembly GCF_003857765.1). Taxonomy (NCBI): domain Bacteria; kingdom Pseudomonadati; phylum Pseudomonadota; class Betaproteobacteria; order Burkholderiales; family Burkholderiaceae; genus Burkholderia; species Burkholderia sp. Bp9016. The sequence goes on along the minus strand of NZ_QTPY01000010.1, from coordinate 199,252 downwards.
GACGTATCGCTCGAGTTGCGCAGCCCGCTCGGCCAGACGCTCGCGATCGTGAAATCGACGCCGCAGGCCGCGTCGCTCGAGCTGCCGAATCGCCAGCCGCAATACGCGACGGACGTCGGCGAGCTGATGCAGAACACGCTCGGCTTCTCGCTGCCGCTGGCCGGCCTGCGCTACTGGCTGCTGCCGACGCCCGCGCCCGCGACGCCCGCGCACACGGTGCGCGACCCGGCCGATGCCACGCGCGTCAAACAGATTCGCCAGGACGGCTGGACGATCGACTACCTCGCCTACGCGGACGCACCGGCCACCGGCGTCAAACGCGTCAACCTCGTGCGCGCGACGCCGCCGCTCGACATCAAGCTCGTGCTCGACCAGTAAGCACGCGAACCTAGCCCCGACATACGCATGACCGATTCGACCCGCTCGCTGCGCAATTGCCTCGCGCCCGCGAAACTCAACCTGTTCCTGCACATCACCGGCCGTCGCCCGAACGGTTATCACGATCTGCAGAGCGTGTTCCAGTTGCTGAACTGGGGCGATACGCTGCACTTCACGCTGCGCGACGACGGTCGCGTCGCCCGCGTCACGGACGTGCCGGGCGTTCCCGAGGAAAGCGACCTCGTCGTGCGCGCGGCGAACCTGCTGAAGGCCCACACGGGCGCCGCGGCCGGCGTCGACATCGAAATCGACAAGCGCCTGCCGATGGGTGCAGGCCTCGGCGGCGGCAGCTCCGACGCGGCGACGACGCTGCTCGCGCTGAACCGTCTGTGGCAGCTCGACCTGCCGCGCACGGAACTGCAATCGCTCGCGGTAAAACTCGGCGCAGACGTCCCGTTTTTTGTTTTTGGAAAAAATGCGTTCGCAGAGGGTATCGGGGAAGAATTAGCTGAGGTAGAATTGCCGACTCGCTGGTTCTTGGTTGTGACGCCGCGAGTTCATGTCCCCACCGCTGAAATTTTTTCAGATGAGTTGTTGACAAGAGATACGAAACCAGTCACAATTGCTGACTTTCTTGCACAGCAAAACAGCGATGCGGGATGGCCAGACAGTTTCGGCCGGAACGATATGCAGCAAGTTGTAGCAAGTAAGTACGCGGAAGTTGCGCAGGTGGTCAAATGGTTGTATAATGTGACCCCCGCGAGGATGACAGGCTCCGGAGCAAGCGTGTTTGCGGCGTTTCGCAGCAAGCATGAGGCAGAAGCGGCGAAAGCCAAGCTGCCCACCGGCTGGAACGGTGCAGTTGCCGAGAGTTTGAACGAGCATCCGCTCTTCGCTTTCGCGTCATGAAGTTTTGCTTTATCGGATGGCCTACAAGTCCGGTAAAGTTATCAGTTAAGTGTAGGGGAGTCGCCAAGTTGGTCAAGGCACCGGATTTTGATTCCGGCATGCGAGGGTTCGAGTCCTTCCTCCCCTGCCAAAAATTTTCCCGCATTTCCCGCCTAAGCCTGAAGCAGGTGCACGATGAGCAGCCACAGCCATGATGGCTTGATGGTCTTTACTGGCAACGCGAATCCCGCGCTCGCCCAGGAAGTCGTCAATATCCTTGGAATCCCCCTCGGCAAAGCAATGGTCAGCCGTTTCTCCGACGGCGAGATCCAGGTCGAGATCCAGGAAAACGTGCGCGGCAAGGACGTTTTTGTCCTGCAATCCACGTGCGCGCCGACGAATGACAACCTGATGGAACTGATGATCATGGTCGATGCGCTCAAGCGCGCATCCGCCGGCCGGATCACTGCTGCCATCCCCTACTTCGGCTATGCCCGCCAGGACCGTCGCCCGCGCTCGGCGCGCGTCGCGATCTCGGCGAAGGTCATCGCGAACATGCTGGAAATCGCCGGCGTCGAGCGGATCATCACGATGGATCTGCACGCCGACCAGATTCAAGGCTTCTTCGACATCCCTGTCGACAACATCTACGCAACGCCGATCCTGCTGGGTGACCTGCGCAAGCAGAACTACTCGGATCTGCTCGTCGTGTCCCCGGACGTCGGCGGCGTGGTGCGTGCCCGTGCACTCGCGAAGCAGCTCAACTGCGACCTCGCGATCATCGACAAGCGACGTCCGAAGGCGAACATCGCCGAAGTGATGAACATCATCGGTGAAGTCGAAGGCCGTACCTGCGTGATCATGGACGACATGGTCGATACGGCAGGCACGCTCTGCAAGGCTGCTCAAGTGCTGAAGGATCGTGGCGCGAAGCAGGTGTTTGCATACGCGACGCACCCGGTGCTGTCGGGTGGCGCCGCTGATCGTATCGCCGCATCGGCACTCGACGAGCTGGTCGTCACCGATACGATCCCGCTGTCGGCCGAATCGCTGGCCTGCTCGAAGATCCGCTCGCTGACGAGCGCAAGCCTGCTGGCCGAAACGTTCTCGCGGATCCGCCGCGGCGATTCGGTGATGTCGCTGTTCGCGGAATCCTGATCGCGTCACGACACGACAAAGTAATGCGCAGAAAGCGAAGCGGCAACGCTTCGCTTTTTGCACAATCGGTCGGGATAGACGAAACCCCGTCCGCTTCATCGGGGGCCGCCGTTTCGCCGGCCCCGTTTTACTGCCTGGTCGCGGGCAGCTATTGGAGAATCACATGAAAGTCGTCGCTTTCGAGCGCCAAGAGCAAGGTACGGGTGCGAGCCGCCGCCTGCGCAACGCTGGTAAGACCACGGGTATCGTCTACGGTGGCGAAGCTGCCCCGCAAAAGATCGAACTCGATCACAACGCGCTGTGGCACGCACTGAAGAAGGAAGCCTTCCACTCGTCGATCCTCGACCTCGAAGTGGCTGGTCAGTCGCAACAGGTTCTGCTGCGCGACGTGCAATACCACCCGTTCAAGCAACTGGTGCTGCACGTTGACTTCCAGCGCGTCGATGCGAAGAAGAAGCTGCACACGAAGGTGCCGCTGCACTTCCTGAACGCTGAAGTCAGCCCGGCGGTGAAGCTGTCGAGCGCAATCGTCTCGCACGTCGCGACGGAAATCGAAGTCGAGTGCCTGCCGACGGCTCTGCCGGAATTCCTCGAAGTCGATCTGTCGAAGATCGAAGCAGGTCAGTCGCTGCACGCGAAGGACATCACGCTGCCGAAGGGCGTCGCGCTGGTCGCGCACGTCGACGCGGAAAACCCGGTTGTCGCATCGGCGACGGTCCCGGCTGGTGCCGTGTCGGACGCAGCAGAAGGCGAAACGCCGGCTGCTTAAGCGGTCGCCTATGCGCCGTTCGATCCGTTTCACGAAACGGTCGACGCAACCCGCCGCGGCTTGCCCGGCGGGTTTTTCTTTTTCTGCGCCCAGGCGGCTCCTGCCGCCCACGAAACGTCATGATCAAACTGATCGTCGGCCTCGGCAATCCCGGGGCGGAATACACCGCGACGCGCCACAACGCCGGCTTCTGGCTGATCGACCAGCTCGCCCGCGAGTCAGGTACGACGCTGCGCGACGAGCGCCGCTTCCACGGCTTCTACGCGAAAGCGCGCCTGCACGGCGAGGAAGTCCACCTGCTCGAGCCGCAAACCTATATGAATCGCTCCGGCCAGTCGGTCGTCGCGCTCGCGAGTTTCTTCAAGATCCTGCCCGATCAGATTCTCGTCGCCCACGACGAGCTCGATCTGCCGCCCGGCACCGTGAAGCTGAAGCTCGGCGGCGGCAGCGGCGGCCACAACGGCCTCAAGGACATTTCCGCGCACCTGTCGTCGCAGCAATACTGGCGACTGCGGATCGGCATCGGCCATCCGCGCGACCTGATTCCGGAAGGCGCGCGCGCCGGCGCGAAGCCCGACGTCGCGAACTTCGTGCTGAAGCCCCCACGCCGCGAGGAACAGGACGTGATCGACGCGTCGATCGAACGCGCGCTCGCCGTAATGCCGATGGTCGTCAAGGGCGAACTCGATCGCGCGACGATGCAGTTGCATCGCAACTGAACGCGCATCGCACCGGCATGGTGCATCGTGCCGTCCGGCTGCGCCGGGCGGCACGCCGCTTCCCGCGCAATTGCGCACCGCAACGCCCACATGCGGTAATCTCGTCGTTTTGCCCGTCAGGAGCCAAGCGGTGAGCCGTTACTGGAGCGACGTGGTTCAGCAACTCGTGCCTTACGTGCCGGGCGAACAGCCCGCGCTCGCGCACCCCGTCAAGCTGAACACCAACGAGAATCCCTATCCGCCTTCACCGCGCGTCGTCGCGGCGATCGCACGCGAACTCGGCGAAACCGGCGACACGCTGCGCCGCTATCCCGATCCGCTCGCGCGCGCGCTGCGCGAGACGGTCGCGGCCCATCACCGCATCAAGCCCGAGCAGATTTTCGTCGGCAACGGCTCCGACGAAGTGCTCGCGCATGCGTTCCAGGCGCTGCTCAAGCACGACCGGCCGCTGCGTTTCCCGGACATCTCCTACAGCTTCTATCCGACCTATGCACGCCTGTACGGCATAGAGACCACCGTCGTGCCGCTCGCGGACGACTTCTCGATCCGGGTCGAAGACTATCTGGACGACGCCGGCGGCGTGCTGTTTCCGAATCCGAATGCGCCGACCGGGCGCGCGTTGCCGCTCGCGGACATCGAACGGATCGCAGCCGCGAACCCGTCGTCGGTCGTGGTGATCGACGAAGCGTACGTCGATTTCGGCGCGCAGTCGGCCATCACGCTGATCGACCGGTATCCGAACCTGCTCGTCGTGCACACGACGTCGAAGGCGCGCTCGCTCGCGGGCATGCGCATCGGTTTCGCGTTCGGCGATGCAGGGTTGATCGACGCGCTGAATCGCGTGAAGGACAGCTTCAACTCGTATCCGCTCGACCGGCTCGCGCAGGTTGCCGCTCAGGCCGCATACGAAGACACCGACTACTTCGGTACGACCTGCCGGCGCGTGACCGACAGCCGTGAGCGGCTCACGCACGCGCTCGAAGGGCTCGGTTTCGACGTCGTCCCGTCGGCGGCGAATTTCGTGTTCGCGCGCCATCCTGCGCACGATGCGGGCGCGATCACGGCAAAGCTGAAGGATCGGGAAATTTTCGTGCGGCACTTCCGCGCGCCGCGAATCGACCAGTATCTGCGCATCACCGTCGGCACCGATGCCGAGTGCGACGCGCTCGTCGCGGCATTGCGCGAGCTGCTGGGCTGAAACGAAACCGGCGCCGAAAGGCGCCGGCCGGAAATCGTGACGCCATGACCGTGACGCGCGCGGCAATGCCGAAGCGCGTCACCGCAGGGTCACTGCGCGTCGTCGCCCTTCGCGGCGATCAACGCGTGGTACTTCTCCATCAATTGCGCGTGCGATTCGTCGTGCTGCGGATCGCGCGGAATGCACTCGACCGGACACACCTGCTGGCACTGCGGTTCGTCGAAATGGCCGACGCACTCGGTGCACTTGTTCGGGTCGATCACGTAGATATCCGGGCCCATCGAAATCGCGCCGTTCGGGCACTCGGGCTCGCACACGTCGCAATTGATGCACTCGTCGGTAATCATCAAAGACATACTGATCTCACTTCTTCAGGCCGGCGGCCGGCTTCGCAACGAAACCGGCCGGCGCCGCGTCACGCGGCCGGGCCTCCCATCGCAGCAACTTTCCCGGTCAGCCACTTCTCGACGGACGGAAACACGAACTTGCTGACATCGCCACCCAACTGTGCGATTTCTCGCACGATCGTCCCCGAGATGAACTGATACTGATCGGACGGCGTCATGAACATCGTCTCGACGTCGGGCAGCAGATAGCGGTTCATCCCTGCCATCTGGAACTCATATTCGAAATCGGACACGGCGCGCAGGCCGCGCACGATCACTCGTGCGTTGTTGACGCGGACGAAGTCCTTCAGGAGACCGGTGAAACTCATCACCTTCACGTTCGGATAATGACCGAGCACCTCGTTTGCAATCGTCAGACGTTCTTCCAGCGAAAAGAACGGCTTCTTCGCGCGGCTGTCCGCAACGCCGACTACCAGCGTATCAAAAATGCTCGACGCACGCCGCACGAGGTCTTCGTGCCCGCGCGTCAGCGGATCGAACGTACCGGGATACACGGCGACTACCATGTCGCTCCTCCTGTCATCACGCAAACGGGTTGGCAGCCGTGCAATCCGCACACCGCTGCCGAGATGGGCATGCGTCGCCTTTGCGGCGCGCCGCCTCGTATGGAACGCGCATTATTCATCATTTTCGCGCCGCAGCAAATGATAGTGAACCGCACCGGCCTTGCCGTGCTTCACCACCTGCCAGCCTGCGAGCGCTTCATGCGCGGCCGTGTCGAGTTCCGCGCCCGTCTCGACGTACAGCGCGCCGCCCGGCGCGACGAGCGACGCCGACAGCGCAATCGCGCGATCGAGCACGGCCTGCTCGCCGAACGGCGGATCGAGGAACACGACATCGAACGCACCCGGCGTCAGCCCGGCCGCGAGCCTCAGCGCATCGGCTTCCGCGACCTCGACCGAGCGTGCGCCGAGCTTGTCCTTGATCGCGCGCAGCTGCTGCGCGGCGCGCGGGTGACGCTCGACCATCACGACGCTCGACGCACCGCGCGACGCGGCTTCGAAGCCGAGCGCACCGGTGCCCGCGAACAGGTCGAGACAGCGCCGGCCTCCGAGATCCTGGCCGAGCCAGTTGAACAGCGTCTCGCGCACGCGATCGGGCGTCGGCCGCAGGCCGTCGAGATCGAGCACGGCGAGCGGCGTGCGCTTCCAGTCACCGCCGATGATGCGGATCGTGTGCGGCTTGCCGCGGCTAGAGGGGGCCGCAGCGCGGCCGGAAGAAGAACGGGACATACGGAATATCGACAACGGAGGGACCGGGTGCGCACGAGGGCGCACCGCCAAACAGGCGCACGTTACCACAGCGGCGGCGCGCACTGACGCGAGCGCCCCGCCGCACTGATAAAATGCACGGTTTCGGCCGCCGTGCGCACGCAGGACGGCCCCTCCGGCGCTCCGCCATGGCGGCGCCCGCCCTCTTCCCGACGCCAGACCATGTTCAGCTTCTTCAAACGATTCAAGAAAACGCAGGAGTCCGACTCCGCGGAATCGCAATCGGCCGACGCGCCGCAACCGGACGAAACGTCCGAAGCGCCTGAAGCGCCCGAGGCCCCGCAAGCCCCCGCGCAGCCAGCCGCGCCGGCCGTCGTGATGACGGTCACGCCGACCAACGACGGTAGCGACGAGGTCGTCGAAACGGTCGAGATCGTGCCGCCGCCCACGCAGGATGCGAGCGCGAAGAAATCGTGGCTCGCCCGCCTGAAAACGGGGCTCGCGAAGACGGGCTCGAGCATTACCGGCGTGTTCATCAACACGAAGATCGACGAGGATCTGTACGAAGAGCTCGAAACCGCGCTGCTGATGTCCGACGCCGGCGTCGACGCGACCGAGTACCTGCTCGGCGCGCTGCGCGAAAAGGTGCGCGTGGGCCGGCTGACCGACCCGCAGCAGGTGAAGGGCGCGCTGCACGACCTGCTCGTCGAGCTGCTGACGCCGCTCGAGAAATCGCTGATGCTCGGCCGCGCGCAGCCGCTCGTGATGATGATCACCGGCGTGAACGGGGCGGGCAAGACGACCAGCATCGGCAAGCTCGCGAAGCATCTGCAGAGCTTCGACCAGTCGGTGCTGCTGGCCGCGGGCGACACGTTCCGCGCGGCCGCGCGCGAACAGCTGGCGGTCTGGGGCGAACGCAACAACGTGACGGTCGTGCAGCAGGAAAGCGGCGACCCGGCCGCGGTGATCTTCGACGCGGTCAGCGCCGCGCGCGCGCGCAAGATCGACGTGATGATGGCCGACACGGCCGGGCGCCTGCCGACGCAGCTCCACCTGATGGAAGAGCTGAAAAAGGTGAAGCGGGTGATCTCGAAGGCGCACGACGGCGCGCCGCACGAGGTGCTGCTCGTGATCGACGCGAACACGGGCCAGAACGCGCTCACGCAGGTGAAGGCATTCGACGACGCGCTCGGCCTCACCGGCCTGATCGTCACGAAACTGGACGGCACCGCGAAGGGCGGCATTCTCGCCGCGATCGCGCGGCAGCGTCCGGTGCCTGTCTACTTCATCGGCGTCGGCGAGAAGGTGGAAGACCTGCAGCCGTTCAGCGCAGCGGAATTCGCGGATGCGCTGCTCGGCTGAACGCCGCCGGCCCGCACCGCACAGGGCGCCTTCGGGCGCCCTTTTTCATGCGCGGCGGCCCGCCGGCGGCTGCCGCGTCATTCGGCGTCGGGCTGCACGCCAGGCTCGGCGGCCTTGAACGCGTCGAGCGACGATGCGTAGTCGGCGATCCGCTGGATCGTCGGGAAGCGCGTCGTGTCGATCGAGAACCGGTTCGCGTTGAACACTTGCGGCACGATGCAGATATCGGCGAGCGTCGGCGTGTCGCCGAAGCACAGCTTGCCGGTGCGCGGATCGTTCGCGAGGCGCGTCTCGAGCGATGCGAAACCGGCCTCGATCCAGTGCCGGTACCACTCGTTCTTCGCTTCCTCCGGCACCTTCAGCGTGTGCTTCAGGTACTTCAGCACGCGCAGGTTGTTCAGCGGATGGATCTCGCATGCGACCTGCAGCGCAATCGCCCGCACGTACGCGCGATCGAGCGGCTGCGTCGGCAGCAGCGCGGGTTCGGGATGCGTTTCCTCGAGATATTCGATGATCGCGAGCGATTGCTGCAGCGTCGCGTCGCCGTCGACCAGCGACGGCACGACCGCATCCGGATTCACCGCGCGGTATGCGTCCTTCAGTTGCTCGCCGCCGTCGCGCAGCATGTGCACCGGGATGGTTTCGTACGGCAACTGCTTCAGGTTCAGGGCGATCCGCACGCGGTACGACGCGGAACTGCGGAAATAGCTGTAGAGCTTCATGGGGCGTCTCTCTTGGTCGTATTCGGCCCGCACAGGTATGCGCGGCACGCACGCGACACCGCCGGGAACCAGAGTTTAGCGCGCCGGGCCGCATCAGCGCGCGCAGCCGTGCGCTTGGGCGAGCCGCGCGCGTGCGATACTCCGGGCATTCCTTACCGCTCACCGCGCGGCCCGATACCGGCCGCACGCCCCACGCTCCGATGACCGCACCCCAAGACTCCGCAGCCTCGCCGTTCCCTTGCGCCCGCTTCATCAAGGAAATCGGCCGCGGCCCGCACGGCGCGCGCGCGCTGTCCGCCGACGACACGTTCGAGCTCTATCGCGCGATGCTCGATGCGCGCGTGTCGGACGTCGAACTCGGCGCGATCCTGATCGCCTACCGCCTGAAGGGCGAAACCGCCGACGAACTGGCCGCCATGCTCGCGGCCGCACAGGCGTCGTTCGAACCGGTGCGCGTGCAGGATGCGGCGTTCCGCCCGGTGTCGATCCCGAGTTACAACGGCGCGCGCAAGCAGCCGAACCTGGTGCCGCTGCTCGCACTGCTGCTCGCACGCGAAGGCGTGCCGGTGCTCGTGCACGGCGTGGAGCGCGATCCGGGCCGCGTGACGAGCGCGGAAATCTTCTCCGCGCTGTCGATCGCGCCGTCCACGTCGCACGATGCGATCGAGGACACGCTCGCCGAGCGCCGCGTCGCGTTCGCGCCGATCGACGCGCTGGCGCCGCGCCTCGCGCGCCTGCTGGCGCTGCGCGGAATACTCGGCGTGCGCAACTCCACGCATACGCTCGTCAAGATCCTGCAGCCGTTCGCGCCGACGGGCCTGCGGCTCGTCAACTACACGCATCCGCCGTACCGCGACAGCCTCGCGCAACTGTTCCGCGACCATCCCGACGCCGCGCTCGGCGGCGCGCTGCTCGCACGCGGCACCGAAGGCGAGGCAGTCGCCGACACGCGGCGCCAGGTGCAGGTCGACTGGCTGCACGACGGCGTGTGCGACACGCTGATCGAGGCCGAGCGCTCGTCGACCGACGCCGCGCCCGTCGCGCTGCCCGAATCGCGCGACGCGACGACGACGGCCGCATGGACGGATGCCGTGCTGCGCGGCGAAATCCCGGTGCCCGACACGCTCGCGCGGCAGGTCGAAACGATCGCGCGGATCGCCCGGATCGCGCCCTGACCGCCGCGTGCTTCGCGCCGATATTTCCGCCGACCATTTGACACGTGCCCGCATCCTGGCATAGAGTTGCCGACATGCGTTCCTTTCCGAACACCCTCCGAATTACCTCCGGCCGCCTAGCGCGGCCGCTATCGCTACGACTAGCCTAAGGCTGTCGTAGCGCCGTGTGCTGTTCGCACGGTCCCTCCCAGCAGTTCCTCGCAGCACCCTTCTCGCAGTTTTTACAACCCGAAGTCGTCAGCATTCGTCCGTCTATCCGTCGGTCGATTCGCGAAGATCATCCGTATCCGTAGCGCTATCCGGCGCCACGGTGCGAGGCAGCGCCAACCGTCGCCCATGCCGCCCGTCTTCGCTCGCGACTCGAGACCCGAGGTCCAGAAGATGAAGCGCAACCCGCAAGACAAGTACCGCCCATTCGAGCCCGTCCGTATCCATGGCCGCCGCTGGCCGACCCGCACCATCGAGCGTGCGCCGGTCTGGATGAGCACCGACCTGCGCGACGGCAACCAGTCGCTGATCGAGCCGATGAACATCGAACAGAAGCTGGAATTCTTCGACATGCTGGTCGCGATCGGTTTCAAGGAGATCGAAGTCGGTTTTCCGTCGGCGTCGCAAACCGACTTCGATTTCGTCCGCAAGCTGATCGACGAGAAGCGCATCCCCGACGACGTGACGATCGAAGTACTCGTGCAGTCGCGCGAAGACCTGATCGTCCGTACGTTCGACGCGCTCGAAGGCGTACCAAGTGCGATCGTGCACCTCTACAACGCGGTCTGCCCGTCGTTCCGCCGCATCGTGTTCGGGATGTCGAAGGCCGACGTGAAGGCGCTTGCGGTCGAGGGCACCCGGATCATCAAGGAACAGGCGGCCGCACGTCCGGACACGCACTGGACCTATCAGTACTCGCCGGAAACCTTCAGCATGACCGAGCTGACGTTCGCGCGCGAAGTGTGCGATGCGGTCGCGCAGACGTGGCGCCCGACCCGCGATCACAAGATGATCGTGAACCTGCCCGCGACCGTCGAAGCGGCGAGCCCGAACGTGTTCGCCGACCAGATCGAGTGGATGGACCGCAACCTCGCGTATCGCGACAGCATCGTGCTGTCCGTGCATCCGCACAACGATCGCGGCACCGCGGTCGCGGCCGCCGAACTCGCGCTGCTCGCAGGCGCCGACCGCATCGAAGGCTGCCTGTTCGGCAACGGCGAGCGCACCGGCAACGTGGACCTCGTCACGCTCGCGCTGAACCTCTATACGCAGGGCATCGACCCGGGCCTCGATTTCTCCGACATCGACGCGGTGCGCCGCGTGGTCGAGCGCTGCAACCAGATTCCCGTGCATCCGCGCCATCCGTATGCGGGCGACCTCGTGTTCACCGCGTTCTCGGGCTCGCATCAGGACGCGATCCGCAAGGGCTTCGCGCAGCAGCGCCCCGACGCGGTGTGGGAAGTCCCGTATCTGCCGATCGACCCGGCCGACCTTGGTCGCAGCTACGACGCGGTGATTCGCGTCAACAGCCAGTCCGGCAAGGGCGGCGCAACGTTCCTGCTCGAACGCGGGATGGGCTTCACGCCAACGCGCCGCGTGCAGATCGAGTTCAGCGCCGCGGTGCAGACGCTCGCCGACGCATCCGGCGAGGAAGTGACGGGCGATGCGATCTGCGCGCTGTTCGCACGAGAATTCTTCGAAACGGATGGCCCGGCCGCGCGCCACGGCAACGGCGCACGCTGGCAGCACCGCGAGATCGCGGTCGCACCGCCGGCCGACGCGACGGCCGAGGACGCCGTGCAGCGCGCGGCCGCGGCATTCGCGGCGGCGGCCGGCGTGACGATCGACGTCGCGTCGTGCGAACACGTACGCACGACGGACGGCCGGATCGCAGTATCGGTCGGCTGCCGGGTCGGCGATGCGCCGCTGCGGCATGGCGTCGGGCTGCACGCCGATGCGGCGAGCGCGGCGCTCGACGCGGTCGCGAGCGCGATCAACCGCTCGGCGTGGCATTGCACCGACCGCCGCGCGGCAGCCTGACTGCCGGGTTTCGATTCAAGGTTTGAAGGTCAGCGAGCGGTGTGTGACCGCCCGTGCGCCGCGCGATCCGCGTCGCATGGGCCAGCAAAAAGCGGCCCGGAAGGCCGCTTCGGTCGGGACATGAAAACGGGCGCTACCTGCGCTCACGTCTCGGTCGCACATCGCGTCGCCTGCCACGCCAGCAGGCGCCAGTGGCCCTGCTCGTGGGTGTGGACGGCAGTATAGGCAATCGGGAAGACGAGCCCGCCGTTGTTCGTTTCCATCTCGATCAGCGCGCGCCCCGTAACGATGCAGGTTGCGTCGCCGACCGGCAGCAGATCCTGCGACTGGATTTCGATCTGGCGATAGCGGCGGCGGCCGGCGACGATGGCGTCGATGAACTGCTGCTTGGTTTCGCGTTTGCCGTTGGTGTGCACGAAGAACACCTTGTCCGACAATTGCGCATCGAGCGCTTCGCCGTCCCCGTCCACCATCGCCCGGAACCGATCGCGCTCGAGCGCGCGGATCGCATCGACCACCTTCGCCATCGCCTGACTCCTCGGCAACGCGCCCGCCGTGCGGGCGTAGTACGGATCAGAAGTTGTACTGCACGTAGAACTGGTGGAAATTTATACCAGGATTCGGCTCTTTGATACCCGCGTTAGACACATGTTCGAAACGGTAGCCAACCTGATACTGTTGCCGTTGGCCGAACTGCACGCCCACCCCCGCGGTCGGCGCGAACTGGAACGCGGTCGACACCGAGAAATTGTTCGAGATCGTCGGATGCGTCAGCAGCCGGAGGCCGCCGCCGGCCTCGATGTACGGCCGTATCTCCCCCGCGCTCTTGATGAAACGGAACATCGGCGTCACGCCGAATTCCCCGATGCTGCTGTGGACGTTGCCGCCCGTGTGCCAGTAGCCCGCATGTCCTTCGACCACGAACGCGAAGTGCCAGCCGCCGATTTCCCACCAGTTCCAGCCCGGATCCCAGACCACGCCGAGATCGCCCTTGTCGATCCCGTGACGATCGGAAAACCCGCCGCCCGCCTGGATCCCCCACCGATCCGCGAATGCTGCCGTCGATCCGCCAAGCAATGACGCGGCGAGCATCGCATGCAGCGCAAACCGGCTGCGAGGCCGGCGATTCTTTTTATTGTTCATCTGACACTCCAACTTTTTGGGTTGAATGGAGCCTGCCGCAGCGGCCGGGCCCGAGCGAACTGAATGGTATGGTAAAGGACTTTCCGGATCGGCATCACGAAGCGAAATGGTTTGCTTCTAAAACTACAAAAATCGAAACCGTCTGCTGATTCCCCTCAGAAACAACGGCTTACGGAACTTCTCCGCATCTCCCCGGTCGCACTCTAGACTATCGACTCGACTACTTCGATAGAAAACTGGGAACTCCGATGCCCACGTGCGCTCTAAGGAATTAGCACTCGGATTGCGGGAGTGCTAAGATTGCCCTCGGAGTCTCATCCGAGACCAGGGGTTTGTCCCTGATTCCAAAGGAGTTTTTTAGTGAGCCACGCTTTGACCCTTCCGAATACCCTGAGCCCGACGCCGGCCAAGGCCGAATCGGCAGGCTCGCTGGCGCTCGCAACTCAATCGATGTTGCCGGGCCAGCTTGGCAACATCGACGCGTATATCCAGGCCGTCAACCGCATCCCGCTGCTGACCGCTGAAGAAGAACGCCAGTACGCAACCGAATTCCGCGACAACAACAATCTCGACTCGGCACGCCGCCTGGTGCTGTCGCACCTCCGGCTCGTCGTGTCGATCGCCCGTAACTATCTCGGCTACGGGCTGCCGCATGGCGACCTGATCCAGGAAGGGAACATCGGCCTGATGAAGGCCGTGAAGCGTTTCGACCCGGCGCAAAACGTGCGCCTGGTGTCGTACGCGATCCACTGGATCAAGGCCGAGATCCACGAGTACATCCTGCGCAACTGGCGTACGGTAAAGGTCGCGACGACGAAGGCGCAGCGCAAGCTGTTCTTCAACCTGCGCAGCCACAAGAAGGGCCTGCAGGCGATGACGCCCGAGGAAATCGACGGCCTCGCGCAGGAACTCAACGTCAAGCGTGAGGACGTGACCGAGATGGAAACACGCCTGTCGGGCGGCGACATCGCGCTCGAAGGGCAAGTCGAGGACGGCGAGGAGTCGTACGCGCCGATCGCCTATCTGGCCGATTCGCACAACGAGCCGACCGCCGTGCTGGCGGCGCGTCAGCGCGACATGCTGCAGACTGACGGCATCTCGCAGGCGCTCGACGCGCTCGACGCGCGCAGTCGCCGGATCATCGAGGCGCGCTGGCTGAATGTCGACGACGATGGCTCAGGCGGCTCGACGCTGCACGATCTCGCCGCCGAATTCGGTGTGTCCGCAGAACGCATCCGCCAGATCGAAGCGAGCGCGATGAAAAAGATGCGCACCGCACTCGCCGAATACGCGTAAAGCCCGGCGATTCAGAGCGCTTCCCCCCCAAACCGCTGCCCCTCCGGCAGCGGTTTTTTTTCGCCTGTTTGCCCGCCAGTCGCGTCACCTATTAATCGACCTTATTGATCGGGTATTGGGCGGCTTGCGCCCCCTTCCGCATAACCTTGATCTAACTCAAGTTTTTACCCTCAATTCGCGACGGTCTGCCGCAGCGCAGCACTCGGCATCGGAAAGCCGGCATTTTAAAATTGGCATGTCGGCATAAAAGGATTAATAACAGAGCTTCACTGCCGTCATAAATCCGACGTAAAGTCGCCCCAAAACCGACGTAAATCGATTCAGGATTATCGCCTTGATCTCGATCAATAAAGAGCCTGCGCCGCCTCCCCCGCCGGCCGCCGGTGCGATCGGCTGGCGCGCCCGCATCGCCGCGTGGGCCCGCGGACCCACGCTCGTGCGCGACATCACGCTGGTGCTGATCGTCAAGCTGATCCTCCTGATGTCGCTCAAATACGCATTCTTCAATCATCCGCAGGCCGAGCACATGTCGCTGCCGCCTGCTGTCGTCGCCGAAAGACTGCTTTCGGTGCCGGCGCCCGCCTCTACCGAGGGAGACCACCATGATAAGTAGCGAAGTCGTCGATCTGTCGCGTCTGCAGTTCGGCATCACGGCGCTCTACCACTTCCTGTTCGTGCCGCTGACGCTCGGCCTGTCCTGGCTGCTCGTCATCATGGAAGCCGTCTACGTGATGACCGGCAAGCAGGTCTACAAGGACATGACCCAGTTCTGGGGCAAGCTGTTCGGAATCAACTTCGCGATGGGCGTGACGACCGGCATCACGCTCGAATTCCAGTTCGGCACGAACTGGTCGTACTACTCGCACTACGTCGGCGACATCTTCGGCGTGCCGCTCGCGGTCGAAGGCCTGATGGCGTTCTTCCTCGAATCGACGTTCGTCGGCCTGTTCTTCTTCGGCTGGAACCGCCTGTCGAAGGTCAAGCACCTGATCGTCACGTTCCTCGTCGCGCTGGGCTCGAACCTGTCCGCGCTGTGGATCCTCGTCGCGAACGGCTGGATGAACAATCCGGTCGGCGCCGAGTTCAACTATCAGACGATGCGCATGGAGCTGACGAACCTGTTCGACGTGCTGTTCAACCCGGTCGCACAGGTGAAATTCGTGCACACGGTGTCGGCCGGCTACGTGACGGCCGCGATGTTCGTGCTCGGCATCTCGTCGTGGTACCTGCTGAAAAAGCGCGACACCGATTTCGCGCTGCGCTCGTTCGCGGTCGCGGCCGGCTTCGGCCTCGCGTCGACGCTCTGCGTGATCGTGCTCGGCGACGAGTCGGGCTACACGACCGGCGAAGTGCAGAAGATGAAGCTCGCCGCGATCGAGTCCGAATGGGAAACGCAGCCGGCACCCGCCTCGTTCACACTGATCGGCCTTCCGAACCAGGAAGAACAGCGTACCGACTACGCGATCAAGATTCCGTACGCGCTCGGCCTGATCGCGACGCGCTCGATCGACGAACCCGTGGTCGGCCTGCGCGAACTCGCGAAGCACAGCGAGGAGCACATCCAGAGCGGGATGGTCGCGTACGGCGCGCTGCAGAAGATGAAGGAAGGCGACACGAGCGCTGTCACGCGCGAACTGTTCGATCAGCACAAGCAGTATCTCGGCTACGGGCTGATGCTCAAGCAGTTCACGCCGAACGTGGTCGATGCGACGCCCGAGCAGATCAAGGCCGCCGCGAGGAAGACGATCCCGCCGGTCGCGCCCGTATTCTTCTCGTTCCGGATCATGGTGTTCCTCGGTTTCCTGTTCCTCGCGACCTTCGTCGCCGCGTTCTGGTTCTGCGCGCGCCGCCAACTGCTGCAGGACAACCGCCGCTGGTTCCTGCGCTATGCGGTGTGGGCGATTCCTCTGCCGTGGCTCGCTGCGGAATTCGGCTGGGTCGTCGCCGAGCTCGGCCGCCAGCCCTGGACGATCGCGGGCATCCTGCCGACGCATCTGTCCGCGTCGAGCCTGACGCCCACGGACCTGTACCTGAGCCTCGCCGGTTTCATCGCGTTCTACACGGTGCTGTTCGTCATCGAAATCAAGCTGATGTTCAAGTACGCACGCCTCGGCCCTTCGTCGCTGCACACCGGCCGCTATCACCACGAACTCGCCGCTGCCGGCGAGCGCGCCGCGGTTTGAGCACGCCCCTGCAACGGAACAAGGAATCGCTATGGACTATGCAACTCTCAAGCTGATCTGGTGGCTGCTCGTCGGCGTGCTGCTGATCGGCTTCGCCGTCACCGACGGCTTCGACATGGGCGCGACCGCGCTGCTGCCGTTCCTCGGCAAGACCGACGACGAGCGCCGCATCATCGTCAACACCGTCGGCGCGACGTGGGAAGGCAACCAGGTGTGGCTGATCACGGCCGGCGGCGCGATGTTCGCCGCGTGGCCGCTCGTCTACGCCGCGTCGTTCTCCGGCTTCTACTTCGCGATGCTGCTCGTGCTGTTCGCGCTGTTCTTCCGGCCGGTCGGCTTCGACTATCGCAGCAAGCGCCCTGATCCGCGCTGGCGCGCCGGCTGGGACTGGGGCCTGTTCGTCGGCGGCTTCGTGCCGGCGCTGGTGTTCGGCGTCGCGTTCGGCAACCTGCTGCAGGGCGTGCCGTTCCAGTTCGACAGCGACCTGCGCGTGACCTATTACGGCAGCTTCTGGGCGCTGCTGAATCCGTTCGCGCTGCTCTGCGGGCTCGTCAGCCTCACGATGCTCGTCGCGCACGGCGCCGCGTTCATCAAGATGAAGACCGACGGCGTGATCGCCCGCCGCGCGTCGATCGCGCTGCGCGTGTTCTCGCTCCTCGCGGTCGTGCTGTTCGTGCTGGCCGGCGTGCTGGTCGCATCGACGATCGGCGGCTTCCACATCACGCACGCGGCGCCGAACGATACGGTCGCGAACCCGCTGCTGAAGGACGTCGCCGCCGGCGCGGGGCTGTGGCTCGCGAACTACGGCGAATATCCGTGGATGATCGCGGCGCCGGTGGTCGGCATCGCCGGCGGCCTGCTCGCGCTGCTGCTTGCCGGCTCGAAGCAGGAAAAGACGGCGTTCTTCTGCACCGGCCTGATGATCGCCGGCGTGATCCTGACCGCGGGCTTCTCGATGTTCCCGTTCATCATGCCGTCGTCGCTCGATCCGCGCAGCAGCCTGACCGTGTGGGATTCGACGTCGAGTCAGAAGACGCTGCAGGTGATGCTGTTCGCGGTGATCGTGTTCCTGCCGATCATCCTGATCTACACGAGCTGGGTCTACCGCGTGATGCGCGGCAAGGTCACGCGCCAGACGCTCGAAGAGAACACGCACTCGATGTATTGAACCCGGCCGGGGCGCGCAAGCGCCCCGCCGTCCCGTTTCGCAAGGAGTCGGATCATGTGGTATTTCAGCTGGATTCTCGGTATCGGCGTCGCGCTGTCGTTCGGCATCGTCAACGCGATGTGGCTCGAAGCGCGGCAGAAGTCGCCGGAAGCGCCGGTGCGCGCCCGGCGCGACTGATCGATGTGCGGGGCGGCTCGCTCCGCTCCGCTGCCGCCCGCCGGAACGAACCTCCTTCGCGCGAGTTTTTTCGTCCGGGCACCGCACCAAAGAAAAACGGCTTGCGATGCGATTCGCAAGCCGTTTCGTTTTGTCGACCAGCCCGATTCCGCAGCGCGGGTCAGGCCGGCGTCATCGTCGTGGTTCGCATCAGGCCGGTTGCGCGACCGCGCCGCCGCCCGTCGACGGCAGACGCGCGCCGAGCTGTTCGGCATAGCGCGCGGCCGCGTTGCCGCACACGATGTGG
Organism: Burkholderia sp. Bp9016; assembly: GCF_003857765.1. Taxonomy (NCBI): domain Bacteria; kingdom Pseudomonadati; phylum Pseudomonadota; class Betaproteobacteria; order Burkholderiales; family Burkholderiaceae; genus Burkholderia; species Burkholderia sp. Bp9016. The sequence continues at coordinate 180,984 of NZ_QTPY01000010.1, read as the reverse complement.
AACGTATCCGTCGACACCCATGCGACGTCGAGCTCGCCGAGGCGATCCCGATCGACCGCCGACGCATCGCGCACGACGACACGCAGGCGCGTGGTCGCGATCGCGTCGAGCGATGCGACGTTGGTCGCTCCGCCGAACACGGCGAGCCAGCGCACCGGATCGGGATCGAGCGGACCGGCCGCCGCGCCCGTGACCGGCTGCGCGGCGGCGGCCGTGGCGGTCGCCGCTGCGCCGGTCGCGCCGCTGCCGATGGCCGAGCGCATTTCGTCGGCAATGATGTCGGCTTCGGGCCCGATGATCACCTGCACGCTGTTGCCGCCGCGCTTGAGCACGCCGCGCGCGCCGATCGACTTCAGTTGCGGCTCCGACACCTTCTCAGGATCGACGACGGTCAACCGCAGACGCGTCGTGCATGCGTCGACGACCGTCAGGTTGCCCGCCCCGCCGAGCGCGGCGATGTAGCGCTGCGCGCGCGGCGCTGCCGCGGCAGCACCGGCCGCCGGTGCGACGACACCACCCGTCGCATACGACTCGGTCGCCGCATCGGCCGACGCCGGCTCGCGGCCCGGCGTCGCCATGTTGAACTTGCGGATGAAGAAGCGGAACAGCCCGTAGTACGCGACGCCATACGCGATGCCGAGCGGAATCGCGATCCAGCCCTTCGTCGACAGCCCGTAGTTCAGCACGTAGTCGATCGCGCCGGCCGAGAACGTGAAGCCGAGCTTCACGTCGAGGATCTGGCAGATCGCGAGCGACAGCCCCGTGAGCACCGCGTGGATCACGTACAGCACCGGCGCGAGGAACATGAAGCTGAATTCGATCGGCTCGGTCACGCCGGTCAGGAACGACGTGAGCGCCATCGAGAACAGCAGGCCGCCGACCATCGCGCGGCGCTCCTTCGGCGCTTCGTGCAGCATCGCGAGACACGCGGCCGGCAGGCCGAACATCATGATCGGGAAGAAGCCCGCCATGAAGGTGCCCGCGGTCGGATCGCCCGCGAAGAAGCGGTGCAGGTCGCCGTGCACGATCTCGCCGCCGCCGGGCGGCGTGAAGTTGCCGAACACGAACCAGGCGAGCGAGTTGATGATGTGGTGCAGGCCCGTGACGAGCAGCAGGCGGTTCAGGAAGCCGAACACGAACGCACCGATCGCGCCCGCCGTCGTCAGCCACTGACCGGCCGCGTCGATCGCATGCTGGATCGGTTGCCACACGTATCCGAACACGATGCCCAGTATCACGCACACCAGGCCCGTGATGATCGGCACGAACCGCTTGCCGCCGAAGAACGCGAGGTAGTCGGGCAGCTTGATGTCCTTGTAGCGGTTGTACAGCAAGCCCGCGACCACGCCCGCGATGATCCCGGACAACACGCCCATGTTCAGCTTGGGATCGATATCCTTCATGATCGCGGTTTCGATCAGGTAGCCGATCGCGCCCGCGAGTGCCGCCACGCCGTTATTGTCCTTCGCGAAACCGACCGCCACGCCGATCGCGAACAGGAGCGGCAGGTTGTCGAAGATCGCGCCGCCGGCGTCGGCGATCATCTTGATGTTGAACACATCCGGCTGCCCGAGTCGCAGCAGGATGCCGGCGACCGGCAACACCGCGATCGGTAGCATCAGGGCCCGGCCCAGACCCTGTATTTTCAGAAACGGATTCCCGTCCATTCAGTCCTCCAATCCATGTCTCGTCATTAATCGTCGTTGACCTAATTGCTTTCGTAGTGAAACGGGTCGCGCGCCCGCCGTCGACGTTCAGTCGAGCGGCCAGACTTCGCGGCTTGCTGCCCTTACCGCCTGTGCCGAGTCGAGTGCGAGCAGATCCTGCGCACGCTGGCGACACAGCTGGTAATCGAGACGGCGCACGCGCGCCTTGATGCCCGGCACCGATACCGGGTCGACCGACAGTTCGGTCACGCCGAGCCCGATGAGGATCGGCACCGCGAGCGGATCGCCGCCCAGCGCGCCGCACACGCCGACCCACTTGCCGTGCTTTTCCGCGCCGCGCACCGCGATGTCGATCAGGCGCAGCACGGCCGGATGCAGACCGTCGGACTGCGCGGCGAGATCGGCCTGGCAGCGGTCCATCGCGAGCGTGTACTGCGTGAGGTCGTTGGTGCCGATCGACAGGAAATCCGCGTGCTGCGCGAGCTGGTCGGCCAGCAGCGCAGCCGACGGCACCTCGATCATCACGCCGACCTCGATCCGCTCGGTGCGGCCCTGCGCCTGCGCGAATTCGTCGATGCGCTTCCTGAGCCGCACGAGCTCGCCCGCGTCCGTCACCATCGGCAGCAGGATGCGCACCGCGCCGAACGGCTTCACCGCGAGCAGGCCCTGCAGCTGATCGTCGAGCAGGTCCGGGCGCACCTGCGCGAGGCGGATGCCGCGCAGGCCGAGCGCCGGGTTCGGTTCGGGCGGCAGCGTCAGGTAATCGACCTCCTTGTCGGCGCCGACGTCGAGCGTGCGGATGATCGCGGTGCGGCCCTGCAGCGCGTCGACGATCGACTGGTAGCTCTGCTGGTGTTCGACGACGGTGGGCGCCGCCTGGCGATGGATGAACATCAGCTCGGTGCGCAGCAGGCCGACCGCGTCCGCGCCGTTGTCGACCGCGGTGTTCGCGTCGTCGAGCGTCGCGATGTTCGCGGCGATCTCGATCGCGCGGCCGTCGGTGGTCGCCGCGGCCGCGCCGGCCATCCGCCGGTTCGCTTCGCGCACGCCGTCCAGACGCTGGCGTTCGTGCCGGGCGCGCTCGACGTCGAGCGCGGTCGGCGCGTGTTCGAGACGGCCCGCGCTCGCATCGACGACGACCTGCGTGCCGTCCGGAATCGCGTACAACGCATCGCCGACCGCGACGAGCGCGGGGATGCCGAGCTGACGCGCGATGATCGCCGCATGCGAGGTCGCACCGCCGCGCGCCATCACGAGCGCGGTCACGCGCTGGCGATCGAGCGACGACAGGTCGGACGGCGTGAATTCCTCGGCGGCGAGCACGGCTTCGTCGGGCAGCGTGCGCGTCGCACCGCTCGTATGGCCGAGTGCGCGCAGCACGCGCTTTTCGATGTCGCGCAGGTCGGCCGCGCGCTCGGCGAGCAGCGTGTCGTCGAGCTTCGACAGCGTGTCGATCTGCGCGCGGATGGTCGCGCGCCATGCGAAGCCCGCGCTCTTGCCGAGGCTGATCTGGTCGCGCGCCGCGTCGACGAGCGTCGGGTCTTCGAGCAATACGCGATGCACCGCGAAGATCCCCGCCTCGCCGACCGCGCCGCGCGCGGACGCGTTGCGCACCGTTTCGTCGAGCTCGGCGTCGACCGCCTTCAGCGCCTGGTCGAGGTGGCGGCTTTCAGCAGCAGGCGTGCCGGCCGCCTGTTCGGGCGGCACGATGTCGGCATCGTCGAGACGCACCAGCGTGCCGACCGCTATGCCGGGCGCCGCGCATACGCCCGCGAGCGTGTTCGGGTCGAGGGGCGCGCCGGTGTTGCGCACGATAGCCTGCGGCGCGGGCGAGCGCAGCCGGGCCGGCTTCTCCTCGGCCTCGCCGTGCGCTTCGCGCAGCAGTTCGTTCGCGATCGCATCGACCGCCTGTTGCGCGTGCGCACCGCGACCGACGAGCTCGACGGTCGCACGTTCGCCGGCGCCGAGACCGAGCAGGCCGACCACGCTTTCGATCGACGCCTTGCGACCGTCGAAATGCACTTCGACGTGCGCGTCGAGCCCGCGCGCGGCTTCGCGCGCCCGCGCGGCCGGCCGCGCATGCAGGCCGCCCGGCTGCGTCAGCACGATCTCGCGGCGCACTTCGTTCATCGCCGCCGCACCGACCTGCGCCGCCTGTGCAGCGGCTGCGCCCTTGCTGCGCAGCGTGAGCAGCGGCGTCTTGCCGGCCGTCGCGAAACCGCACGCGCGCTCGACGACGTCGAACGCGTCGGAGTTCGCGACCGCGATCACCGACACCAGCGAATGCGCGCTGCGCGCGACCGCGTCCTGGTCGAACTCGATCAGCAGGTCGCCCGCGTCGACACGCGCGCCGGCTTCGACGTGCGCCGTGAAGCCCTGCCCGTTCAGCTCGACCGTGTCGATGCCGATGTGCAGCAGCACTTCCGCGCCTTGCGGCGTCGTGATCGTCACGGCGTGGCCGGTGCGCGCGAGATGCGACACGACGCCGGCGCACGGCGCGACGAGCTTGCCCGCGAGCGGATCGATGCCGATGCCGTCGCCGAACATCCCGCCGGAGAACACCGGATCGGGCACGTCGGCCAGCGCAACGATCGGCCCCGTCAGCGGGGCAAGCAGAACGATCTGATCATGGGTGGAACTCTTCAACTGGGACTCCTCGGCGCGTCTCATCGGCTGTCTCGGCTATCAGTGCGTTTCGGTGACTTTGTTCAGGTGGCGCGGCGTGTCGGGATTGCGGCCGCGCGCGACGGCGAGATCCGCCGCCATTACGTAGAACGAAAGAATGGCGGCGATCGGGTCGAGCGCCGAATGGGCGGACTGCGCGAGCGGCAAGGTCGCGCCTGGCGTGCCGGCGGGCGCCGCGAGCAACACGGCCGCGCCGCGTGCGCGCATGTCCTGCGCGAGCTGCAGCAGCCCTGCCTGCTCGGGCCCCGGAGGTGCGAACACGAGCAGCGGATAGTCGCGGTCGATCAGCTCCATCGGGCCATGACGGACTTCGGCGCTCGAGAACGCCTCGGCCTGGATGCCCGAGGTTTCCTTCAGCTTAAGCGCGGCTTCCTGCGCGATCGCAAGGCCGAGGCCGCGGCCGATCACGATCATCCGTTCGATACCCGCGAGCGCGGCGACGGCCGGCGACCAGTCGAGCTGGCCGGCTTGCGCGAGCACGTCGGGCAGGCCGCGCAGTGCGGTCATCAGCGCGGCGTCGCGCTGCCAGTACGCGACGATCTGCGCGGACGCCGACAGCATCGCGATATAGCTCTTGGTCGCGGCGACCGACAGTTCGGGACCGGCCAGCAACGGCAACGAGTGCTCGCACGCATCGGCGAGCGGCGACGGCAACACGTTCACGGCGGCGACGGTACGCGCGCCGGCTTCGCGCAGCGCAGCCATCGTGTTGACGAGATCGGGGCTCTTGCCCGACTGGGAGAACGCGATCGCGAGCTGGTCCTGCACCTTCAGCGGCGCCTGCTGCAGCGTCGCGACCGACATCGGCAGCGACGCGACGGGCACGCCGAGGCGGCTCATCGTCAGGCTCGCGAAATAACTGGCGGCGTGATCCGAGCTGCCGCGCGCGACCGTCAGCGCGACGGCCGGCGGGTGATCGAGCAGTTGGCCGGCGAGCGCTTCGACGCGCGTGGTGTCGGCGAGTTGCGCGGCGACAACCTGGGCGGACTCGCGCGCTTCCTTAAGCATATTCGACAATCGATTCTCCTTCGACGTAGGTCGCGGTGAGGTTCAGGTCGCGATCGAACACCGCGAGGTCGGCCCATGCGCCGCGCTCGAGGCGGCCGCGATCGGCGATGCCGAGGTAGTCGGCCGCATAGCGCGACATCCGGTTCGACACGTCGGCGATCGGCAGGCCGATCGACACGAGGTTGCGCAGCGCCTGGTCCATCGTCAGCGTGCTGCCGGCGAGCGTGCCGTCGGCGAGCCGCACGCCGCCGAGGCACTTGGTCACGTGCTGGCTGCCGAGCCGGTATTCGCCGTCGGGCATGCCGGTGGCGGACGTGCTGTCGGTCACGACGTACAGGCGCGGGATCGCGCGCAGCGCCGCACGAATCGCGCCGGGGTGCACGTGCAGCAGATCGGGGATGATTTCCGCGTACTCGGCATGCGCGAGCGCGGCACCGACGAGGCCCGGGTTGCGGTGATGCAGCGGCGACATCGCGTTGAACAGGTGCGTGAAGCCGCACGCGCCGTGCTTGAGCGCGGCGACGGCGTCGTCGTAGGTCGCGAGCGAGTGGCCGAGCTGCACGCGCACGCCGCGCGCGGCCATCTCGCCGATGATCTCGATGTGTCCGGCGATTTCCGGTGCGAGCGTGACGACGCGGATCGGCGCGATCGACAGGTACTTCAACACTTCGTCGAGCACGGCCGACACGGCCGCGTCGGGCTGCGCGCCGAGCTTGCCGGGATTGATGTACGGCCCTTCGAGGTGCACGCCGAGCACGCGCGCGCCGCCCGGCGTACGGGTGCGCGCGACGGTGCCGAGGTTCGCGACGACTTCCATCAGTTCGTCGCGCGGCGCGGTCATCGTCGTCGCGAGCAGGCTCGTCGTGCCGAACTGCGCGTGCGTGCGCGCGATCGTCTCGATCGCGTCGCCGCCTTCCATCACGTCGGCGCCGCCGCCGCCGTGCACGTGCAGGTCGATGAAGCCGGGCAGGATGTACGGCGCGTCGTTCTTCGCCGGGTCGGCGGGCGCGCCGTCAAGCGTGGTGATGCGGCCGTTCTCGCTATCGATCGAACCGTGAATCCAGCCGTCGGGGGTAAGGATATTTCCAGTCAGCATGACGTTTCTCTTGATGATCTGGTGACGCGGACATCCGCGTCGCGATTTGCAAATCCGTTGCGTTTCTTGCGCGTGGCGCGCGGGCAGTCTCGCGCGTCAGCGTTTCAGTTCGGCGACGAAGTCGTAGTAATCGTCGCGGCAATACGTTTCGGTCACTTCGATCGCGCGCTGGTCGGCGCCATAGCCGATGCGCGTGATCACCAGCAGGGCCGAGCCCGGCTTCACCGCCATCCACTTCGCGATCTCGTGCGTCGCATTGGCCGCGCGAAAGTGCTGCAGCGCGCGCACGACGGTCATCCCGCGCGCTTCGAGGTATTCGTACAGCGACGCGCCGAGCGCCTGCGGATCCGGCACCACCGCGGCCGGCAGCGTCGAATGCTCGACGGCCATCACGATGCCGTCCGCGCGACGCAGCCGTTCGAGCCGCGCAACCGTCGCGCCGGGCGCGAGACCGAGCCGCGTGATCTCGTCGCGGCGCGCGGCGCGCAGCTTGCGCGACAGCCACACCGAATCGGGCCTGAAGCCGCGCTGCTGCATCTTCGCGGTGAAGCCGACGAGACGCGACAGCGGATCGGCGACACGCGGCGTGATGAAGCTGCCCGCACCGCGCGCCCGCTTGATCAGCCCCTGTTCGACCAGCAGCGCGAGCGCACGGCGCGCCGTGATCCGCGACACGCCGACCGACACCGACAGCAACCGCTCCGACGCCAGCGCCTCTCCGGCTCGCCACGCGCCAGCGTGAATCGCGCTCGCCAGATTGCGGGCGAGCTGCAGATACAGCGGCGTGTCGTTGACGGGATCGGGCGCCAGTTCGGACCAGCCGGTTTCCATGTGCCTCCAGGTGTCGGACGATGATCTCGGACCGTCGAAAGTGAACGCATTATATAACCACAATAATACCAGTCAACAAACTGGTATTAGCCGTGCCAAAATCGCCGAAAGCCTTGCCCGGCAAGCGTTTTAGTAGCGGTAAAGCCTTTGTTTACAACATGATGCGGGATAGGGATTTACCCGAATTGGTATGCAAGGGGACAGTTCAGACACCGGACTCGACTGTTTGACCGGGCTTAAAACGATACCGGAATAGAACCAGTTCGGCCTACTGGTATGCATGAATCGCGGCAACCGCACGCGTGCCGGCACGTTGCGTCAATGGAACTCGCGGCTCGACGTGCGCAGGCCGCCGAGCAACGGCGTCAGATCCTCGAAATGCTGCGCGACGAGGTGCCTCACGTCGCTGACGACCTGCCACACGCCCGACGCCGCGAGCAGCCGCGAATCGAGTGTTTCGCGACGCTGCCGCGCGAGCAGCTCGGGCCGCACGATCACGTTCACGCAGCCCGTTTCGTCCTCGAGCGTCATGAACATCACGCCCTTCGCGGTGCCCGGCATCTGTCGTGCGATCACGATCCCGCACGCGCGCGCGAGCCGGCCGTCGGGACGATCGCGCAGCTCGGCCGCGGACAACAGCCGCTGCGCGCGCAGCGCGGGCCGAAGCAGCGCGACCGGGTGGCGGTTCAGCGTGAGACCGGTGGTGTCGTAGTCGGCGAGGATGTCGTCGGCTTCCGACGGCGCGCCAAGCGCGGGTTTCTCCGCTTCGTCGATCGGCGCGGCGGCGAGCAGGTCGCGTTCGGGCGCCGCGGCGACGGCTTGCCACAGCGCATCGCGGCGATGGCCGGCAAGCGTCGCGAGCGCGTTCGCGGCGGCGAGCGCTTCGAGATCGCGCCGTTCGAGCCGCGCGCGACGCGCGAGCGTATCGACGTTCCCGAACGGGCCGTCTGCGCGCGCGGCCTCGATGCGCCGCGCGGCAGCTTCGCCGAGGCCGCGCACGAGCGACAGGCCGAGCCGCACCGCCGGCTGGCCGCGCGGTGGCGGCTGGCCCGGCAGCGCTTCGAGCGACGCTTCCCAGCCGCTTCGCGTGACGTCGATCGGCAGCACCTTCACACGGTGACGCTTCGCGTCCTGCACGAGTTGCGACGGCGGGTAGAACCCCATCGGCTGGCTGTTCAGCAGCGCGGCGAGGAAGATCGCCGGTTCGTGGCATTTGAGCCAACTGCTCGCGTACGCGAGCTTCGCGAAGCTGGCCGCGTGGCTCTCAGGGAAACCGTATTCGCCAAAGCCCTTGATCTGCTCGAAGATCTGCTCGGCGAATTCGCGCGTGTAGTTGCGCTCGAGCATCCCGTCGACGATCTTGTCGTAATACTTCTCGAGGTTGCCCTTGCGTTTCCACGCGGCCATCGCCCGGCGCAATTCGTCGGCCTCGCCGGGCGTGAAGCCCGCCGCGACGATCGCGATCTGCATCACCTGCTCCTGGAAGATCGGCACGCCGAGCGTGCGTTCGAGCACGGCCTTGAGCGCGTCGCTCGGGTACGTGACCTCGCCCGCTTCTTCGCCGGCGACGATCCTGCGCCGCTTCAGATACGGATGCACCGCGCCGCCCTGGATCGGGCCGGGCCGCACGATCGACACCTGGACGACGAGATCGTAGTAGTTGCGCGGCCTCAGCCGCGGCAGCATCGACATCTGCGCGCGCGATTCGATCTGGAACACGCCGACCGTATCGGCGCGGCAGATCATGTCGTAGGTTGCTTCGTCATCCTGCGGAATGTGCTTCAGCGTAAACGGCTTGCCGTCCGGCGACGGCGGCCCGCGCCACGCGGTGCGCATGTCGAACGCGCGATGCAGCGCCGACAGCATGCCGAGCGCGAGCACGTCGACCTTCATCAGCCCGAGCGCTTCGAGATCGTCCTTGTCCCACTGGATCACGCGCCGCCCGTCCATCGCCGCGTTCTCGACCGGCACGAGCCGCGTGAGCTTGCCGCGGCTGATCACGAAACCGCCCGAGTGCTGCGACAGGTGACGCGGGAAGTTGAGCAGCCGCCCCGCCAGTTCGGCCCATGTCTGAATGATCGGCGTCGCCGGATCGAGTCCGGTCGACGCGAATTGCTGCAGCAGGTCGCGACTGCCGTCGAACCAGCGATGCCCCTTCGCGACGCGGTCGACCAGCATCGGATCGACGCCGAGCGCCTTGCCGGTTTCGCGCAGCACGCCGCGCGGACGATACGTCGACACGGCCGCCGCGAGTGCGGCGCGGTCCTGGCCGTATTTCCGGTAGATATGCTGAATCACTTCTTCCCGGCGCTGGTGCTCGAAGTCGACGTCGATATCGGGCGGCTCGCCGCGTTCCGCGCTGATGAAACGCTCGAACAGCATCGTGCTTTGATCCGGATTCACCTCGGTGATGCCGAGGCAGTAGCAGACGACCGAGTTCGCGGCCGAGCCGCGGCCCTGGCACAGGATGTTCTGGCTGCGCGCGTATTTGACGATGTCGTAGACGGTCAGGAAGAACGGCTCGTATTCCAGTTTCTCGATCAGGGCAAGCTCATACCGAATCTGTTTTGCCACTTTTGCCGGCACACCATTCCAATAGCGTCGAGCTACGCCAGCCCATGTCTCCTGCCTCAAGTAACTGGTTGGCGTATGTCCGCGCGGCACAAGTTCGAGTGGATATTCATACTTCAACTCGCCGAGTTCGAAATCGCACGCATCGAGAATCGCACATGTCTCCGCGATCTCGCCCGCCGAATACAACTGTCCGATGCGCTGTCGCCAACGCAAGTGCTGCTCCGCATTCGGCGCGAGCACGTAGCCGCACTCCGAAACCGGCATCCCGACCCGGATCGCCGTCATCACGTCCTGCAGTGCCTTGCACGAGCGCCGGTGCATCGTCACGTCGCCGAGCGCGACGATCCGCACGCCACGCCGCTCGCCGGCCGCGCGGATCTCGTCGCGCTGCACGCCGTCCAGCGCACGCTGCAGCTGCACGAGCCCGAGCCGCGCACGTTCGCCGAACGTCGTGCGAAACCACGCGACCTGCGCATCGAGTACGTCGGCGCGCACCGGATACGCGGGTACGAGGATCGCAAAGCAGTCGGGCATGCCGCGCAGATGGGCAAACTCCGCGGGCGGTGCCGACAGCATCCGCGACGTGAGCGTGTAGGTGCCCTTCGGTGCGGCCATCCGCCGCCACGAGATCAGCTCGGACAGGTTGCCGTAGCCTTCGCGGTTCAGCGCGAGCAGCACGAGTCCGAACGCGCCGGGGCCCGGATCGTGGCCCGGTGCGACTTCATCCGGCGTGACTTCGAAATACGAACCGATGACGAGCGGGAGCCCTTTCGCCTTCGCCGCGACATGCATGCGCGGCGCGCCCGCGAGCGAGCATTCGTCGGTGATCGCGATCCCGCGATAGCCTAGCTCGGCCGCGCGCTCGACCAGTTCCTCCGCATGCGACGCGCCATGCAGAAACGAAAAGTTCGAGCGGCAGAACAACTCCGCGTAATCGGGCAGCCAACTGAATTCCGTAACCATCGCCGCTCACCCGAACAGGCCGTGCAGGAACCAGCGCGGCACGGCCTGGCTGCTCGAACGCTCCAGGAACACCCAGTAGCACGCCCCCTCTTCGTCCTGCGCGACGTGGTAATCGCGTGCGACCAACTGCCCGTCGAACCACCCGGCTTCGATCCGCTCGGCCGACGACATCATCCTGAGCGGCGTATGAAATACCGGCCGCTCGCCGCGCATCAACAACGGCAGCGGCTCGGCCAGCAGCCAAGCGGGACGCGGCGGCGCGGCGGGCGCCCCGCCAGCCGGCTTGCCCGCTTGCGCATCGAGCGGCAGCCAGCGGTTCGCGGCCTCGGGGCGGTAATCGGCGACGGGCGCCGCGCGCAGTACGTTGTCCGCGCCAAGCCGCGCGACAAGCAGTTCGAACAATCGTGCTCGCGTCTCTTTCGTGCCGCCCGGTTCCGGAAAGAGATCGTCGGCCGGCGGCGCGACCGATTCGACGCGCGTGGCCTTCAGCCGAACCGCGATCACCGCGGCCGGCAGTTCGACGCGCGCGAGCCGCTCGCCGAGCAGCCGCATGAAATGCGCCTCGTCGCGCACGGGCGCGGCGAACGCGAGTTCGAGCGGCGTCGGCGGCACGGCCTGGCGGCCGCGCTCGTGCTCGAGATCGAACGTCATCGCGGCCAGCGACAACTGTCGCGCGGCCAGCCACCCGCACAACTGCACGACGAGCCGCCGTGCGGCGAACAGCACGGCTTCCGCGTATTCGACGCGCTCCGGCAATTCGAGCCGCACGTCGAACACCGGCGGCACCGCCATCCACGCAAGCGGTTCGACCGCATCGCCGTATGCGCGATCGAGCGCGGCCAGCAGCGCGGGGCCGCAACGACGCTGCAGCCCCGCGCGCGGCAGGCGACGCAGATCGGCAAGCGTGCGGCAACCGAGGCCGTCGAGCCAGCCCGCATACGGGCGCGCCTCGGGCAACAGCACGCACGGCAAGCGATCGAGCGCACGAACGAGCGAGGCCGGCGCGGCCACGCGACGCCGGATGCGGGCGCGCGCCGACGTGCGTGCGAGCAGCCACGCGCCGCGCCCGGTCGGCGCGGCGGACAAGCGCGCCGCATAACCGAGCGCAGCGAGCGTCGCGCGCACCTGGCGGCACAGCGACGGCAGGCCGCCGAACAGGCGCAGGCTCGGGCCGACGTCGACGATCAGCGTGGCTTCGTCGTCGAGCGCGACGCACGGCGAGAAACGCAGCAACGCGAGCGCGACCGCGCGCAGCGCATCGGTCTCGCGCGCGGGATCGCGTTCGACGAGCCGCGTATCGGGCGCAAGCGTCAGCACGCCGCCGCGCTTCATGCCCGCACGCACGCCCTGCCCGCGCGCCGGCGCGTCGGCAATCAGCACGACGCCCTGCTGGAGCACCGCACAGCCGGCATCGCCGGCCGCAGCGTCAGACGGCGGCGGGGCGCACACGTCGAGCGGCAGGCGCGGCAGATGGATGCCGAGCAAGACGCGCATAGCGGCTCTCCACGATGGGCGACGGCAAATCGAGCGTAAGCGGCTCGCTGCGCGCGGGCCCGCGACGCTTGACGATGTCGAGCGATACGCCGCCCGGCACCGGATACAGCGCGACGCGCAGCACGGCCGGCGACGGCTGGCGTGCTGCCGACAGCGGGCGCAGCATCACGAACAGCATGTCGCCGGTGCGCGCGGCCGCGAGATGCAGGCGCCGCAACGCATCGGGGCGCGCGTCCTGCCAGAGCAGCAGCGCACCGCAGCAGCCCGTCCTGAGCGCCTGCTCGGCGGCCCACAACGCATCGGCGCGGTTGCCGGTGCGCAGCCACAGCAGCGCGTCGGACGGCACGCCTAGACTGGCGAGCGCGGTCGCATGCGGCGACTGCGGCGGCGCGACGAGCGCCAGCGGACGCCGCGCGCTAACAGTGCGCGCGAGTGCCGGCGCGAGCAGCCGCATCTCGCCGCTGCCCGGCTGCGCTGCCAGCAGTTCGACGAGCCCGCCGACCGGCCAGCCGCCGCCCGGCAGCTCGGCCGACAACGGCGCAAAGCCCGTGTCGATCGTGCGCTGACCGCCGCGCGCGAGCTGCGAGCCGCGCCACAACGACGGATGAAGGGATTCGGGAGAAATGGAGGATGCGAGCATGACGCCACCCACAACTGTATGGATATACAGTATATGGCAATGCGCCCGCGTCGCACAGTACTGGTATGAAACCAGTATTTCGTCAGATGAACCGCGGAAGAAAAGCCGGCGTGCCTGTCATCTCAAGGCGAACCGGCCCGGGCGTGGCCGGCTCGCACCGGCCGAACGCCCCCCACCCCGGCCCGGGCGACGCCGGCGAAACCGGATCGCGCCGGCGGTCCGGCAAGCAAACCGGCACGATGCCCGCACCGCACACCGCGCCGATCCGCCTGTCGCGCGTCAGCCGAGCAGCAGCGCATCGTCGTCGAGCTGCTCGTGGCGCACCTTCTCGAACATCTGCAGCAGGTCCGGCACGTCGAGCCCCTTGCGCTGGTCGCCCGACACGTCGAGCACGACCTGCCCCTGGTGCAGCATCACCGTGCGGTCGCCGTAGTCGAGCGCCTGCCGCATGCTGTGCGTGACCATCATCGTCGTCAGCTTGCTCTCGGCGACGATGCGCGCGGTCAGCTCCAGCACGAACGCGGCCGTCTTCGGATCGAGCGCGGCCGTGTGCTCGTCGAGCAGCAGGATCCGCGACGGACGCAGCGATGCCATCAGCAGACTCACCGCCTGCCGCTGCCCGCCCGACAGCAGCCCGATCCGGTCGGTCAGCCGGTTTTCCAGCCCGAGGTTCAGCAGACGCAGCTTGTCGCGGAACAGCTCGCGCGACGGCCGGTCGAGCGCCGCACGAAAACCGCGCCGCGCACCACGCGCCATCGCGAGCGCCATGTTCTCCTCGATCGTCAGCGCCTCGCAAGTGCCGGCCATCGGGTCCTGGAACACGCGTGCGACGAGGTGCGCGCGGTCCCACGCGGGCTGGCGCGTGACGTCCGTGCCGTCGATCGCGATGCGCCCCGAATCGACTCGCTGGTCGCCGCTGACCGCATTGAGGAAGGTCGACTTGCCGGCGCCATTCGAGCCGATCACCGCGACGAACTGGCCGTCGGGAATCTCGAGCGACAGCCCGCGCAGCGCGCGCGTCTCGATCGGCGTGCCGGGGTTGAACGTGAGTTTCAGGTCTTGTGCGGACAGCATGTCATGCCCCTCCGTTCTTGCGCGCGAACAGCTTCTTGCGCGTCGCCGGCAACACCAGCGCGATCGTGACGAGCGCGGCCGTCACGAGGTTCAGGTCCTGCGCCTTCAGGCCGATGAATTCGCTGTTCAGCGCCAGCGCGATGAAGAAGCGGTAGACGATCGCGCCGAGCACGACGGCGAGCGTCGTCAGCACGAGCCGGCGTGCCGGCAGCAGCGTCTCGCCGATGATCACGGCGGCCAGCCCGATCACGATCGTGCCGATCCCCATCGAGATGTCGGCGCCGCCCTGCGTCTGCGCGAAGAGCGCACCGGCGAGCGCGACGAGCGCGTTCGACAGTGCCATCCCGGCAAGCGTCGCGCGGCCCGTCGCGATGCCTTGCGCACGCGCCATCCGCGGGTTCGCGCCGGTCGCGCGCATCGCGAGGCCGAGTTGCGACGAGAAGAACCAGTCGAGGCCGAGTTTCGCGGCCACCACGACGATCGCGAGCAGCGCCGGGCGCAGCACGTAGTCGGGCATCCAGTCGGGTTGCAGCACGGTGAAGATCGTCGGCTCGGTGATGAGCGGCACGTTCGGCCGGCCCATGATCCGCAGGTTCACCGAGTAGAGCGCGATCATCATCAGGATACTGGCGAGCAGATCCATGATCTTCAGGCGCACGTTGAGCCAGCCGGTGACGAAGCCGGCCAGCGCGCCCGCGACGATTGCGATCACCGTCGACGTGAACGGATCGTAGCCGGCGGAGATCAGCGTCGCGGCGACGGCGCCGCCGAGCGGAAAGCTGCCGTCGACGGTCAGGTCGGGGAAATTGAGGATGCGAAACGAGATCAGCACCCCGAGGGCGACGAGACTGAAGATCAGGCCGATCTCCAGGGCGCCCAGAAACGAGAACAGAGACATGATGGGGAAATCCTGTTGCTTCCCGGCCGGACGTGTACGACCGGGCGAAGCGGACGGGCGGCTCCGGGTGGGAGCCGCCCGTCCGGCGATGTTGTCCAGGCCCGGATCGGGCCCGCAAGCGCGGCGGTCGGGCCGCTTACTTGATGACCGTTTTCGCTTCCTTCACGAGATCCGGCGACAGCGTCACGCCCTGCTTCGCGGCCGCGCCCGTGTTCACGAACAGCTCGAGGTTGTTGCTCGTCTCCGACGCGATCGCGCCCGGCTTCTCGCCCTTCAGGATGCGCGCGACGATCTTGCCGGTCTGGCGGCCGAGGTCGCCGTAGTTGATGCCGAGCGCCGCGATGCCGCCGCGCTTCACGCTGTCGGTATCGCCGGCGACGAGCGGGATCTTCGCTTCGTTCGCGACCTTCACGAGCGCTTCGTACGCGGACACGACGTTGTTGTCGGTGTTCGTGTAGATCACGTCGACCTTGCCGATCAGGCTCTTCGCGGCCGGGCCGATGTCGACGGTGCGCGGCGCGGCCGCTTCCTTCAGCGTCATGCCCTGCTTCGCGAGGATCTCCTTGAGCTCCTTCACGACCACGACCGAGTTCGCCTCGCCCGGGTTGTAGACCATGCCGACCGTCTTCGCCTTCGGCACGACGCGCTTGATCAGCGCGACCTGGCGGTCGAGCGGCAGCTTGTCGGACACGCCCGTCACGTTGGTGCCCGACGGGCCCCAGCCCTTCACGAGCTGCGCGGCGACCGGATCGGTCACGCCGGAATAGACGACCGGCACGCTCTTGGTCGCCGCGACGACAGCCTGCGCGGCCGGTGTCGCGATCGCGACGATCACGTCGGGCTGGTCACCGACGAACTTGCGCGCGATCTGCGCGGCCGTGCCCGTGTTGCCCTGCGCGCTCTGGTATTCCCACTTGAGCTTGTCGTCGCCGTAGCCTTGCGCCTTCAGTTCGGCGCGCACGCCGTCGCGGATCGCATCGAGTGCCGGATGGTCGACGATCGACAGCACCTTGACCGTCTGCGCGTGCGCAGCGCCGGCGAGTGCGAGTGCGGCCACGCCGGCCGTGATCGAACGGATCGCGAAAGTCTTGAAACGCTTCATGGGTGAGTCTCCCCCGTATTTGTGTCGGTTCTGGATGATGGATTCCCGCCGCCGTCATGCGGGTGCCGGCGCGCGCAACGCGGCGGCACTGGCCCCGCTCGGCCCCCGGGAAGGCGCGCGGCGACGAACGCATGAGAATACCATTTCCGCAGACCACATCCTGACTCCATGCTTTCGCTCGACAGGCCGACGCGCGCCTGCGCCGCGCCGCGTCGAAACGCGCGAGAAGCCCGGCCGACGGCGGTTTGCGCCAGGGTCGGCGCAACGCGTCAGTCGCCGCCGGGTCCTTACGTTATCCTGTCGATCGACCCAGTTCACTCCACCAGAGGGCAGATGAAACCGGGGATCCGTGCAGCGGCATTCGCGCCGACCAACTGCAATGCGCCATACGGCGATTGCATGCACGACGCGTTGCGCGAGAGCCGCATGCGCAACAGCAACGGAACGCCGCCCGTCGCCCATAAAAAAAGGCCTGCACACGTGCAGGCCTTCGTTCGGTCAACCGATCACGCTCAGAACGACGCAACCATCGAACCCTTGAACTGCTTCTTGATGAATTCCTTCACTTCCGGCGACTGGTACGCCTTGACCAGCTTCTTCACCCACGGCTGATCCTTGTCCTTCGCGCGCACGGCGATCAGGTTCGCATACGGGCTCGTCAGCGATTCCAGCGCGATCGCGTCCTTGGTCGGCTGCAGGTTTGCGGCGATCGCGTAGTTCGTGTTGATCACGGCTGCGTCGACGTCCGACAGCACGCGCGGCAGTTGCGCGGCGTCGAGTTCGGAGATCTTCAGCTTCTTCGGGTTATCGGCGATGTCGAGCACCGTCGCGTTATTGCCGCCCGTGCCCGCACCGGCCTTCAGCTTGATCACGCCTTGCGTCTGCAGCAGCAGCAGTGCGCGGTTCTCGTTCGAGGGATCGTTCGGCACCGCGAGCTTCGCGCCTTGCGGCAGATCCTTCAGCGACTTGAACTTCTTCGAGTACACGCCCATCGGCGAGATGTAGGTCAGGCCCGCGCTGACGATCTTGTAGCCGCGCTGCTTCACCTGGCTGTCGAGGTAGGGCTGGTGCTGGAAGCTGTTCGCGTCGAGGTCGCCCGCGTCGAGCGCCGCGTTCGGCTGCACGTAGTCGTTGAACTCGATGACCTTCACGTTCAGGCCTTCCTTCTCCTTCGCGACCTTCTGCACGACTTGCCACACTTCCGAATCCGGACCGGCAACCGTACCGACCTTGATCACCTTGTCTTCGGCGTGCGCGCCAGCCGACAGCGTCAGTGCGGCACCGGTGGCCAGCACGGAAAATACCTTCAGGAGACTGCGACGCTTCATCTGTTTCTCGCTTTCTTGCTAACTGAAAATAGGGGCGCGATACGGGTATGCCCCGACTCGCAGGAAGGGGCAAATGGTGTCACAGGATGAGCCGGAAGTGAAATACATCCCGCTCATATAGGTATGCACCGCGACGGTGCTGGCAAGGGTGGCTCGAATCGTCCGTTAGTTGCGTTTCATGAGGCGGAGGGATGGCCTTCCCCTCCGAACTGCCGGCCGGGCACGATGCTCCTTGTCGTCGTGCCCGCCTTCGTCGATAGCCGCGCGGGCTGCGGTCGTTACGCGGCGACCGCTTCTTCTGCGGGCTGCACGCCGAACACCGGTTCGCCCGTCCGCCCACCGGCGCGATGCGACGCGCCACCCCCGTTGCCACCACCGACCCGGAAGGCGCCGACCGCGTCGCGCAGCCGCCCGGCCTGCTCCTGCAGCAACGCGGCAGCGGCGGCGGCCTCCTCGACGAGCGCTGCGTTCTGCTGCGTGACCTGGTCCATCTGCGTGACCGCGCGCCCGACCTGCGTGATGCCGCTCGCCTGCTCTTCCGACGCCGCCGCGATCTCGCCCATGATGTCGGTCACGCGCGCGACCGCCTGCAGGATCTCGCCCATCGTCGTGCCGGCCTGGCCGACCAGCATCGAGCCGTTGCGCACGCGCTCGACCGAGTCGACGATCAGCTCGCGGATCTCCTTCGCGGCCGTCGCGCTGCGCTGCGCGAGCGAGCGCACCTCGCCCGCGACCACCGCGAACCCGCGCCCTTGCTCGCCGGCGCGCGCGGCCTCGACCGCCGCATTCAGCGCGAGAATGTTGGTCTGGAACGCAATGCCCTCGATCACGCCGATGATGTCGGCAATCTTGCGCGAGCTGTCGTCGATCTCGCCCATCGTGCCGATCACGCGGCTCACGACGTCGTTGCCGGCACGCGCGATCTCCGATGCGTTGTTCGCGAGCCCGCTTGCCTGCCGCGCGTTGTCGGCGTTTTGCTTCACCGTCGCGGTCAGTTGCTCCATGCTCGCCGCCGTTTCTTCCAGCGACGCGGCCTGCTCCTCGGTACGCTGCGACAGGTCGTCGTTGCCGGACGCGATCTCGCGGCTCGCCGATGCAATCGATTCAGCCGACTGGCGGACCCCGCCGATCGCCGCCTGCAAGCGAGCCTGCATGTCGCGCATCGCCGCCATCATGCTCGTGCTGTCGCCGTCGCGCACGGGCACCGGCCGGCTCAGGTCGCCCTGCGCGATACGGATGGCCAGCGCGGCGGCTTCGTCCGGCTCGCCGCCGAGGCTGCCGCGCACGTTGCGGATGATCACGAGCATCGCCGCGCTGATCACGAAACCGATCACGAACACGACCGCGAGGTGACCGAACAACGTCCGGTAGCAGGCGGTATCGATATCCTTCAGGAATACGCCGCTCGAGATGTTCCAGTCCCACGGGGCGAAGCGCGCGACGTAGCTGATTTTCGGCACGGCCGTCTCGCTGTGCGGCAGCCGTCCGCGATACTCGGCGAAGCCGCTGCCGGTCGCCTTCGCGGCATTCAGGATGGTGACGAACAGCGGCTTGCCGTCCGGATCGAGATAATCGCCGACCTGCGTGCCGACGAGCTTCGGCAACGTCGGGTGCATCAGCACGACGGGTTTCGAGTCCATCACGAACACGTAGCCCGAATCGCCGTAGCGCATCGCGGCCAGGCTCGCGAGCGCATCGCGCTTCGCGTCGGCTTCGGGCAGCGTGCCGTTCTGCGCGAGCGCGTGATACGCGCGTACGATGCCGGCCGCCGAGTCGACGAGGTTCGCGATGCCTGCCTTGCGTTCGGCGAGCATCGTCGCGCGTGTCTCGTACGCGCTCCATGCGCCGACGCCGAGAAGGCCGATCCATACCAGCGCAAGCGCGAGCCACAGCTTGCGGTTCAAACTCATTCTGCTCATCTGCATGCCTCTAGTCGATGTCGATGCCCGGCATGCGCGCGCGATGGTCTCGACCGCGCGCAAACGGTTGCTTCCATATTTACGGCAGCGATGCTTACAACTTGAATACACGCGCCCGGCGTGCGAAGCACGGCACGACACGGAACGGCCGCTGTGCTACAAAGACCGGCTAGCCGGCACGCACCGCGCCGGCGACATTCCAGGGCCATCCATGTACGTCATCGACATCCACTACACCGCGTCGCTCGAGCACATCGACGACGCGCTCGAACGCCATCGCGCGTATCTGCAGCCGCTGCTTGAGCGCGGCATCTTCATCGCGGCAGGGCCGAAGGTGCCGCGCGAAGGCGGCGTGATCCTCGCGGCCCGCATCGATCGCGACGAACTGGACGCGATCCTGAAGACCGATCCGTTCGTGACCGAAGGGCTCGCGACCTATCGCGTGACCGAATTCAGGATCACGCGCGCGGCGCAGGGCTTCAACGTACCGGCACTGCCGTAACGCGCTCGAGCGCGCATGTGCGTGCACGCCGCGCGCTGCGAAGCGGTGATGGCAATTCGAGGGGAAGCAGGAAGAATGCGTGACGGCGCGGCGCGGCCGTCACGCGTATCGCCGGGCGAGCGCCCGGGCGATCATGCGGCGCGTGCCGCTCAGTCGACCAGCAGTTTCAGGTCGTGGACCCACGGGCCGGGGCCCTGGCCGTCGCGCACGAACAGGCGCAGCTTGCCGTCGCGATCGAACACGTAGCTCGCGGCGGTGTGATCCATCGTGTAGCTGCCGGGCGTCTTGCCAGGCACCTTCGCGTAATACACGCGGAAATCCTTCGTGACCTTCTTCAACTGCGCTTCGTCGGCCGGCCGCAGGCCGATGAACGACGGATCGAACGCGGGCACGTATTGGCCGAGCAGCGCGGGCGTATCGCGCTCCGGATCGACGGTGACGAACAGCACCTGCACCCGCTTCGCGGCATCCGGCCCGAGCTGCTTCAGCGCCTCGGACAATTCGGCCATCGTCGTCGGACATACATCCGGGCAGTGCGTATAGCCGAAGAACATCACGACTGCGCGGCCCTTGAAGTCGGCCAGCGTGCGCACCTTGCCGGTCGTGTCGGGCAGCGAGAAATCGGTGCCGAACTGCGTGTTGCCGGTGATGTCGAGATTCTGGAATTTCGGCGCGTTGTCGCATCCGGCGAGCAACAAAGCTGTCGCCAATGCGCACGCCAGCATCCAGCCTTGGCGCGCCCGGCGCCCGAATCGTGAATGGAGCATTGCGTTCAAACCGTGCAGTTACACGCCGAGCAGCGGGCGTGCATAGTGATCGACGAGCAGCGCGGCGAACAGCAGCGACAGGTAGACGATCGAATAACGGAAAGCCTTGCGGGCGAGTTCATCCGAGTAATCGCGATAGATCTTCCACGCATATGCGAGAAACACCGCACCGAGCAGCACCGCGCTCGTCAGGTAGACGGCCCCGCTCATCCCCGAGATGAACGGCATCAGCGTGACCGCGAACAGGATTACCGTGTACAGCAGGATGTGCAGCCGCGTGAACTTCTCGCCGTGCGTGACGGGCAGCATCGGCAGGCCCGCGTTCTCGTAGTCCTTGCGGCGATAGAGCGCGAGCACCCAGAAATGCGGCGGCGTCCACACGAAGATGATCAGCACGAGGATCCACGCGTCGCCCGGCACCGCGCCGGTGACCGCGGCCCAGCCGAGCGCCGGCGGCATCGCGCCCGACGCCCCGCCGATCACGATGTTCTGCGGCGTCATCGGCTTGAGCAGCAGCGTATAGATGACCGCGTAGCCGACGAACGTCGCGATCGTCAGCCACATCGTCAGCGGATTCGTGAACGTATAGAGCGTCCATGCGCCGAGGCCGCCGAGCACGGCGGAGAACAGCAGGATCTGCGGCGTCGTGATCTCGCCACGCGCGGATGGACGCCACGCGGTGCGGCGCATCATCGCGTCGATCTTCTGCTCGACGAGGCAGTTGATCGCGAACGCGGCGCCGGCCAGCAGCCAGATGCCGACCGTGCCGCCGATCAGCACATGCCACGGCACCATGCCCGGCGTCGCGAGAAACATGCCGATCACCGCGCAGAACACTGCGAGCTGCGTGACACGCGGCTTCGTCAGCGCCATGTACTGCGAAAACCGGCTACCGGGCGATTGGGAAAGGGTGCTTTGCATGGGGACGGTCACGCCGGGGCGGCGTCGCGCGCGGGCTGCGCGACACGGCCGGGGCGGCTTGAAAGGATGCGAAAGTTTAACATGACGACGAGCAGCAGCAGGATCGCAGCGCCGCCGTTGTGCGCGACGGCCACCGGCAGCGGCCACTGCAGCACGATGTTGGTCAGGCCCGTCACGAACTGCAGCAGCACGACCAGCAGCACGCCGTTCGCGGGCCGCCGCAGCGACTCGAAGCGGCGCATCTTCAGCGCGAACGCGACCAGATACGCGACGACGACGAACGCGAACGTGCGGTGCGTCCAGTGGATCGCGACCAGCGCGTCCTGCGTGATCGCCTCGCCGTCCTGCGTCATCCCGAGTGCGCGCCACAGATGGAAGCCCTGGCCGAAGTTCATCGGCGGGATCCACTGCCCGTTGCAGGTCGGGAAATCGGTACACGCGAGCACCGCGTAGTTGGTGCTCACCCAGCCGCCGAGCGCGATCTGCACGACCAGCAGCACCAGCGCCGCAAGCGCAGCCGCGCGGTAGCGGCCTGCCCCCGGATCATGCGACGGCAACGGCGTCTGCCGCGCCGCAAGCCAGCCGAGCGTGCCGAGCAGCGTCAGACCGAGCAGCAGATGGGTCGTGACGATCACCGGCTGCAGCTTCATCGTGACGGTCCAGGCGCCGAACACGCCCTGCACGACGATCAGCAGCAACAGGCTCGTCGGCCACCACGGCGACACGTGCAGCGGCCGGCGGCGCAACCGCGCGGACCACGCGATCACGACCTGCGCGATGATCAGCACGCCGATCGCCATCGCGAAATAGCGGTGAATCATCTCGATCCACGCCTTCGTCATGCTGACGGGGCCGGTCGGCATCGCCTGGTGCGCGGCCGTGATCGCGGCGTGCGCGATGAACGGCGACGACGTGCCGTAACAGCCGGGCCAGTCCGGGCAGCCGAGGCCCGAATCGGTCAGCCGCGTGAAGCCGCCGAACATCACCAGGTCTAGGGTCAGGAACGTGGTGATCCACACCAGCTTGCGGAACTTGTTGTCGTCGGCCTTCACCCATACGTACGACAGCGGCAGCAGCGCGATGCAGAAGCCGATCAGGCCGAGTTGCAGTAGATACGACATCGAATGTTTGCCTCGTTGTCTCGCCTTAACCGATGCTCGACCACTTCAGCAGCTTCGTGACGTCCGTCTTGATCTTGCTGGGGTTCGGGTTCTTCGGGAAACGCATCATCAGGTTGCCGTTCGGGTCGACCATGTAGATATGGTCGGTGTCGCGCGTGCCGGCATCGGCCGGCAGCCACGCGGCCACCGCGGCCGGATCGGCGACCAGCCGGCGCGTGTCGGGATAGGCTTGCAGCACCTTCGGCGGAATCGCGGCCGCATCGCTGCGCAGCCACACCATCGTGATCCGGTGCCGTTCGCCCGCCTGCGTGACGCGGATCTGGCGCATGAAATAGAGCTTTTCCGCGCATGCGTCGTCGCACGCGCTCTTGTCGGTCATCACGAACAGCCACACGCCGCGCAGCGACGACAGCGGAACCGTCTTGCCGGTTTCGTCGGTGACCTGCAGATCGGCCGGAATCGGCCGCTGCGGCTCGATCAGCGTGCCGTAGTTGGTCGAGCCGCCCTTCGGCTTGATCACGTAATAGGTGAAGTACGACGCGAGTATCGGCGCCGCGCACACGAGGCCGAGCAGCACGAGCATCCAGCGGCCGCGCTTGCGGGCCGCCGGAGAAATCGGCGCCGTGGCCGAACCCTGACGGGAAGATTGCATGGACAAATCAAACCTCTCGAAACGAACCCGCGGCATGGCCGCCGCGTCCGGGCATCGCGCTCACGCGCCGGCCGACTTCTTCGCCGCACGCCGCGCGGCGTACAGACCGAAGCCGAGCGCGGCCGCCGCCATGGCCCACCACTGAAACATGTAACCGTAATTGCGCTCGACGCCGGTCGTCGCCGCCGGCCAGTCGCGCACGAGCTTGTCGCCGTCATCGCTCGTCTGCTGGATCACGAACGGCTGCAACGGCAGCCCCGTTTCCTTCGCATACGCGCCGACGTCCAGGTTCTGCCTGATCTTCTGGTGCTCGGCCGAGCCGCCCTCGCCCAGCTCGAACGCGCGCGACGCGTCGGCGCGCGCGATGCCCTCGATCTCGACCTCGCCAGCAGGCGTCGGGAACGGCTCGATCGCCGTGCGATCGGAGATGTTGCGCGGCAGCCAGCCGCGGTTGACCAGCACGACGCCGCCGCCCGTGAGTTTAAACGGCATCACGACGTAAAAACCCGGCTGGTCGTTATACGGCCGATTGTCGAGGAACACTGCTTGCTCCGGCATGAAGCGGCCCGTGGCTCGCACGCGGTGAAACTCGATCGACGCCAGCGGCATCGGCTGCGCGCCGACGTCGACGGGTGCCGCGTGCTCGTAGCGGACGATATTCGCCTGCAGCGCTTCCTTCTGGTGCGCGCGGTCGCGCTGCCAGAAACCGAGACGGATCGTGACCGCGACGACGATGAGGATCAGCAGCGCAGGCAGCAGACGAATCTTCATCATGCCACCCGCCAGGCGCATTCGCGAAAGCGAAGTGCGATAATTATCCCCTTCCTTTCGAATTGCCGTCGTCCGGTTCGTGTCATGCACATACTCGTTCCTATTGCCTTCGTCCTCATCATCGCCAGCATGGGCTCGGCGCTCTACTTCATGATGCACGACCGCGGCCATACGAAACGCATGGCCTGGTCGCTCGCCACCCGCGTCGGGCTGTCGATCTCGCTGTTCCTGTTCATCCTGCTCGCGAACTGGATGGGCTGGATCCATTCGACCGGCCTGCCGGTCGGGCGTTGATGCATTCGCCACGGCGGCCGCCGCGACCGCTGTGACATTTCGCCGCACAGCCGCGCCACCAAGCAAAAGCGCCGCCTGACTGAGTCGCGGCGGCGCCGGGGTGGCGTTGAGTGCAAGCAGCCAGCCGCTGCCCCATCCCCGCCAATGAAAACGGCCCGCGCATCGCTGCGCGGGCCGCTATTGCATTTACAGCCAGTAGACGACGACGTACAGGCCGAGCCAGACGACGTCGACGAAGTGCCAGTACCACGCGGCGCCTTCGAATGCGAAGTGATGATCGGGCTTGAAGTGGCCGCGGATCATCCGCACCAGCACCACTGCGAGCATCGTGCCGCCGAGGAACACGTGGAAACCGTGGAAGCCCGTCAGCAGGAAGAACGTCGAGCCATACACGCCCGAGTTCAGCGTCAGGTTCAGTTCGTTGTACGCGTGGTAGTACTCGAAGCCCTGCATGAACAGGAAGCAGATACCGAGCACGAGCGTCGCGGCCAGCCAGGCGATCGCCTTCTTGCGGTGATCGTCACGCAGCGCGTGGTGCGACACCGTCAGCGTCACACCCGACGACAGCAGGAATGCCGTGTTCAGCGTCGGGATCGGCCACGGGCCCATGGTCTTGAAGTGACCGGCGAGCGCGGCGGGGCCTTCGTTCGGCCAAACGGCGGAGAAGTCCGGCCAGATCAGCTTGTAGTCGAGGCTGCCGAGCTGGTGCAGCGCGATTTCACGCGCATAGAACAGCGCGCCGAAGAACGCACCGAAGAACATCACTTCGGAGAAGATGAACCAGCTCATGCTCCAGCGGTACGACTTGTCGACGTTCTTGCCGTAATGACCGCCTTCCGACTCGGAAATCGCGTCACCGAACCAGTGATACAGCGTGAAGAGCAACCACAGCAGGCCCACCAGCGCCGTGTACGGAGCCCAGTCGTGACCGTTGATCCACAGCGCCACCGACCCGAGCATGACCAGCAGGCCGATGGCCGCGCTGATCGGGTGCTGCGACGGATGCGGCACGAAATAGTACGGGGTCTGGTTTTGACCGCTCATGCTTGATTCTCCACTTCAGTCCAATTTGTGTACCGGAAACCGCTCCGGCTTTATTTCTTGCGCGGCGCGACCGCCGCCGCTCTTTCCCGCACGCGGCGCCGAGGCGCCGCGCACTGCATTCTTTCGTGGCCGCGGGCGTCAGCCCACGACCGCGCGCACGATCAGGATCAGCACGCCGATGAACACGCCGGCCGCGATCAACGCGACGATCAGCACGTGCAGCGGATTGAGCTGCGTCGCATCGGCCTCCAGATCGCGCCGCTTGCGCACACCGAAGAACGACCACAACACCGCCTTCAGCGCCTGGCCGAACGTGCCGTTCCGCCTGGTCTCCGTCATCGCCCTGTCTCCGTCGTCATGCGCCCGGGGTCGCCGCGCCCTGCGCGGCCGTACTGCGCTGCGCCGGCGCCGACGCGGCCGGTGTATTCAGTTCGAAGAACGTGTACGACAGCGTGATCGTCTTCACGTCCTTCGGCAATTTCGGATCGATCACGAACACCACCGGCATCCTGCGCGACTCGTTCGCGGCCAGCGTCTGCTGCGTAAAGCAAAAGCACTCGATCTTCTTGAAGAACTCCGTCGCCTGCTTCGGCGCGTAGCTCGGAATCGCCTGCGCGACCACCGGACGGCCCTGCCCGTTCGCCACGTCGTACATGATCGTCGTCAGTTCGCCCGGATGCACGTCGAGGCTGTTGTGCTCCGGCTTGAAGCCGAGCGGGCCGCGTGCATTCGCATCGAATTCGACCGACACCGTACGGCTGTAGTCGACCTGCGAATTCTTTGCCTCACGTTCGCTGACGTCGCGCTGCACCAGGTTGTTGATACCGGTGACCTGGCAAATCGCGCGATACATCGGAATCAGCGCGAAGCCGAAGCCGAACATCAGTGCGGCCACGACGAAGAGCTTCACCAGCATCGAACGATTGAATGCGCGATCGACGGCGCCCTCTTCCGGCTTCGACATACGACTGCTTCCTCGCTACTACGTCAGTTACTGCATCAGTGTGTGGACAGCCACCACTGCTTGATCACGACACCCACAAAGAAAACGGCGGCGATGACGAGCAGGATGAGGCCGAGCCGCTTGTTGCCCGCGCGAATCTGCTCGGGCGTACGTCTTTGTTGTGGATTCCGGTTCATCTGAAACTTCGCTGAAACTTCGGTTCGGCGCCCGCCGCGCCTGCCTGCGCGGCAGGCAGCGGCGGAGCGCCCGGTGAAACTTATTCGACGTGCGGCGGTTGCTCGAACGTGTGGAAGGGAGCCGGGCTCGGCACCGTCCACTCGAGGCCCGTCGCGCCATCCCACGGCTTGTCCGACGCCTTTTCCAGCTCGCCGCCGCCACGGTAGGCCGGCAGCGCGACTGCGAACAGGAAGTACACCTGCGCGAGGCCGAAGCCGAATGCGCCGATCGTCGCCACCTGGTTGAAGTCCGTGAACTGCGCCGGGTAGTCCGCATAGCGGCGCGGCATGCCCGCGAGACCGACGAAGTGCATCGGGAAGAACGTCAGGTTGAAGAAGATCATCGACGACCAGAAGTGGATCTTGCCGCGCGTCTCGTTGTACATCCAGCCCGTCCACTTCGGTGACCAGTAGTACCAGCCCGCGAACAGCGCGAACAGCGACCCGGCCACCAGCACGTAGTGGAAGTGCGCCACCACGAAGTAAGTACCGTGGTACTGGATGTCGAGCGGTGCCATTGCCAGCATCAGGCCCGTCAGACCGCCGAACGTGAACACGAACAGGAAGCCGATCGCGAACAGCATCGGGGTTTCGAACGTCATCGAACCGCGCCACATCGTCGCGAGCCAGTTGAACACCTTCACGCCCGTCGGCACGGCGATCAGCATCGTCGCGTACATGAAGAACAGCTGACCGGTGACCGGCATGCCCGTTGCGAACATGTGGTGCGCCCAGACCATGAACGACAGGATTGCGATCGAAGCCGTCGCGTACACCATCGAGCTATAGCCGAACAGCGTCTTGCGCGCGAACGCCGGGATCACCTGCGACACGATCCCGAACGCCGGCAGAATCATGATGTACACCTCGGGGTGGCCGAAGAACCAGAAGATGTGCTGGTACATCACCGGGTCGCCGCCGCCTGCCGCGTTGAAGAACGACGTGCCGAAGTGGCGGTCGAACAGCACCATCGTGATCGCGCCTGCCAGAACCGGCATCACGGCGATCAGCAGGTACGCCGTGATCAGCCACGTCCAAGCGAACATCGGCATCTTCATCAGCGTCATGCCCGGTGCGCGCATGTTCAGGATCGTCACGACGATGTTGATACCGCCCATGATCGACGATGCACCCATCAAGTGGACCGCGAAGATCGCGAAGTCCATGCCCGGGCCCATCTGCGTCGACAGCGGTGCGTACAGCGTCCAGCCGGCAGCCGTCGCGCCGCCCGGCGCGAAGAACGAGCCGACCAGCAGCACGGCTGCAACCGGCAGCAGCCAGAAGCTGAAGTTGTTCATCCGCGCGAACGCCATGTCCGATGCGCCGATCTGCAGCGGAATCATCCAGTTCGCGAAGCCGACGAATGCCGGCATGATCGCGCCGAACACCATGATCAGGCCGTGCATCGTCGTGAGTTCGTTGAAGAACTCCGGACGCATGATCTGCAGGCCCGGCTCGAACAACTCGGCACGGATGCCGAGCGCCATCACGCCGCCCGACAGGAACATGATGAACGAGAACAGCAGGTACAGCGTACCGATGTCCTTGTGGTTGGTGGCGAACAGCCAGCGCCGCCAGCCGTGCGGTGTTTCGTGCGCGTGGTCGTCGTGCGCGTGGTCCGCGGCTACGTCGTGCCCGATGCTAGACATGAGAATCTCCTAATGCGAATACGTCGACTAACTCAGCGACACGTCAAGCCGCCGGGCCGATCTCGACACGCCGGGCTTCCTTCGCGTCCGCCCCGCCCGTGATCGTTTCCGGCTTTTTGAGAATAATGTGGTCTTCCGCCACGCCTGCTGCCTTCAGCGCGTCGCGCACGGCTTGTGCACGATGCTTGGCCAGTTCGGCGTTCGCGTCGGCCGAGCCCGTCTTGTCGGTGAAACCCGACAGCGCGAGCTTCGCGTCCGGATGTGCCTTCGCATAGTCGGCCGCTGCGGCGATCGCTGCTTTCGCATCCGCCGGCAATACGCTCTTGCCCGTCTCGAAATAGATCGTCGACAGTGCGGCCGATGCCGCCGGCTGCTCGGCTGCGCCCGACGCGGCTTGCGCCGGTGCCGAGGCTGCTTCTGCCGGTGCTGCCGCGCCTGCCGTGTCTTCCGGCATCTTGCCGTTGCGCGCGTCAGCCACTTGCTTCGGCTGCAGCAGATCGTTCCTGTGGTTGCCCCACGAATTGCGCTCGTAAGTGATGACCGATGCGATGTCGAGGTCCGACAGCGACGCCCACGACGGCATTGCACCCTTGCCGTGCAGCACGCGCTCGAGGTGGCCGGCGATCGGGCCGTTCACGATCGGGCTGCCGTCCATTGCCGGGAATGCGCCGAGACCCTTGCCGTTCACCTGGTGGCAGGCCGCGCAGTTCGCCTTGTAGACGTCCTCGCCGTGCGAGACGAGTTCGGCCATCGTGTAAACCTTGTTCGGATCGACCGCCGCGCCGGCCAGCTTGGCCTTCTGCGCCGTGACCCACTTCGCGTAGTCGTCTTCCGACAGGACAACGACTACGACCGGCATGAACGCATGTTCCTTGCCGCACAGTTCGGTACAGAAGCCGCGGAACGTGCCGACCTTGTCAGCCTTGAACCACGTGTCGCGCACGAAGCCGGGGATCGCATCCTGCTTCACGCCGAACGCGGGCACGTACCACGAGTGGACGACGTCGTTCGCGGTCGTGATGATGCGGATCTTCTTGTTGACCGGCACGACGAGCGGGTTGTCGACTTCCTGCAGATAGGTGTCGGTGATCGGCTTCTTGCCCATCACTTCATCACGCGGGGTGCTGAGCGTCGACAGGAAGCTGATGCCCTCGCCCGGGCCCTTCACGTAGTCGTAGCCCCACTTCCACTGGTAGCCGGTGACCTTGATCGTGAGGTCGGCGTTGGTCGTGTCCTTCATGGCGACGACAGCCTTCGTCGCCGGCAGCGCCATCAATACGACGATGATGAACGGCACGATCGTCCAGATGATTTCGACGGTCGTGCTTTCATGGAAATTGGCGGCCTTGAAGCCCTTGGATTTGCGGTGCGCGAAGATCGAATAGAACATCACGCCAAACACGCCGACGAAGATCACCGTACACAGGATCAGCATCATCGTGTGGAGGTCGTAGAGCTCCTCGGCGATCTTCGTGACAGGCGGCTGAAAGTTGATCTCGTTGACGCGGGGGCCGCCCGGGCTATCACCGACCGCCAGAGCAGCGCCGGCAAAGAGCAATCCGCTGCATGCCAGCACGCCCGTGAGGGCTCGCTTGATTGTTTTCATAGCATCCTTACCCAAAATTTCCATTCAAACCCTCCCCCGTCGCAAGACGCCGGCCTCTCTGCGGCCGGTGCCCGCGCCTCGTCAGCCGCAGCGCCTGAGCGACACGCGCAGTTCGTCGGCGAACTGCGCACGCTTGTACTGCGCGAGATGCTGCCCGATCACGACGGTCTGCCCGCGCGATACCAGTCGAATCGGATCGCGTGGCGTCGCACCCGGCTCGACCCGCACCCAGCGCGGATTGAATTCGATCTGCGTGAGCCGCTCCGCATCCATCCGCTCGATCAGGAGCCGGTGCGGAAACAGCCTGATGCGCTCGTAATCGACTGCGTGGCGAGCATAAATCGCAAATGCGACACCCACTACAAGCAACTCGATTCCGGTGAAGGGCATGACGAGCCAGGCCCCCCGCCACATCAGCAATGCCGCGATCACCAGCGAGAAGCCCGCGAGCGACGCGTAAAACAGCACGAACTGGCGCGGCGACACCGAACAATTGCGTTTCATGAGCCAGTCTGCGATGACCGGTTCGTTGTTCGTCGTCTCCGCCAAAACCCTCGCTGCTTCCATCGCCGCCTCACGCGAATGGCATGCGATGCATGCCTGCATCGGACTCGTCGCCCCGTATTGCGGGGACCCGGGGACGACAAGCTGACGCATTATAGGCGGGTTCAATGGCATCCACAAGCAAGCGCCTATCGGCCCGCGAGCCAAGCGCCACAAGCTTCCCGGCCATTTTCGCCGCTAATTCGACCCCGCTTTGCGCCGCTAATTTCAGACATAACAAAACACCTCTTTACCGCTTTACCGATTCTTCGGACGCCCCTTGCCGATATCTTCGATACGCACGATCCCGTGCCCCTCGGCAGTCGTACGCGGCACGGCCTTCCACGCGTGGCCGTAGACCACCTCGAACGTCAGGGCAATCGTGCCGTCCGCGCGCCGGCGCGCCTCCAGCGCGTCGCCGAGCGCCGCGCGAAAACGCCGCGTCGCGCGCTGCGGCGCCGTGCGTTCGAACGGATAAGCGCCCCAGCGGCGCACGTCGGCCAGCAGGGAATCGGGTGTCTTGTAGGTGACGGTGAGCACTTCCTGGTCCATCACCGGGATCTCGAAGCCGCTCTCGACGAGCATGTCGCCGAGATCGTGCATGTCGACGAAATCGATGACGCGCGGTGCGGGCGGCACGATGCCGAGCGCCGCTTCGGCGTCCGCGCAGGCCGCGCGCAGCTCGCGCAGAGAGTCGGGGCCGAGCGTACTGAACATCAGCAGGCCGTTCACGCGCAGCACGCGCTGCCACTCGGGGAACACCGTATCGGGACGCGAATGCCAGTGAAGCGCGAGATTCGACCAGATCAGGTCGAACGCGCCGGCCGCGAACGGCAGCATCGAGAAGTCGGCCTGTGCGACGCGCGGGCCGCGCTGGCCCAGCGCCCGGCCGAGCGAGGCCGGCAGCCAGCGGCGCCAGCTCGTCTGCTCGACCTCGCGCTGGCCCGCCTGCGCGAGCATCGCGCCGGACAGGTCGACGCCGAACACCGGGGCCTCCGGAAAGCGCGCGCGCAGCGCCGGCAAATCGTCGCCCGGCCCGCAGCCCGCATCGAGCACGGCCGCCGGGCTCACCTTGATGTACTCGAGGCGCTCGTTCATCCGCTGCGCGATCTCGCGCGGCAGGAACGCGACCGTGTCGAACGAGGCGGCACGGCGATCGAAGATCCGCCGCAAACGCCGGGCGTCATTGGCCGGACGGCCGGGTGAAGTCGAGGCTGAGGACATGTCGGGCACACTGGCGAAGAGCCCGAAGTATACTCGCTCGCCTCGCAGCCTTCATCGAGGTGGGCCATCTGGAGTGTTCCCGATGGATCGCAGTTCCGCTCCGCGCACGATGCGCGTCGTTTTGTCGCAGGTCGGTGTGTTGCTTGCGCGCATCGTCGCGCACGCGCTGCCGAATCGATGTGCGCAGTGCGGCAATTTGTCACACAGCGTGATTTGCGCCGCTTGCGACGCCGCGTACTGGAATGAAGCGCGCTTGCGGTGCAACGTCTGCGCCGTGCCGCTGGGCACCGCGCGGCCGCGTTCGCGCGCGGCGGATTACCGGTGCGACGCATGCCGCGCGACGCCGCCGCCGTTCGACGCGACGCTCGCGCTCGCCGATTACCGCGCGCCGCTCGACGGGCTCGCGCGCGGCCTGAAGTTTCACGCGCGGCTCGCGCTCGGCGCGGAATTCGCGGCCCGGCTCGCGCAGCGGGTCGACGATACGGACGACATGCGGCGCGCCGGCAGCTTCGACGTCATCGCGCCGGTGCCGCTGTCGCACGGGCGGCTCGTCGCGCGTGGCTACAACCAGGCGTGGGCGATCGCGCGTCCGCTCGCGCGCCGGCTCGGCGTGCGCGCCGACGCGGCGCTGCTTGCACGCGTGACCGAAACCGCGCCGCAGTCGCGGCTCGACCGGCGCGCGCGGCGGGACAACATGGTCGCGGCGTTTGCGGTGGCGGGCGACGTCACCCGTCGCCACGTGGCGCTCGTCGACGACGTGATGACGTCCGGCGCGACGCTCGCGGCCGCCGCGCACGCATTGAAGGCAGCGGGCGCCGCGCGCGTGACGAATCTGGTTGCGCTGCGCACCGCCAGGGATTAATTAGATAGAGAGGCCGGCCGCCCGAACGCGGCCACGGCCGTCACGAACCGACCGGCCGGGAAGGAATGCACGTCGCTCCGTCCCGACCGGCCCAGCCAGACCCAACCATGTTCAACGTCGTCCTCGTCGCCCCCGAAATTCCGCCGAACACCGGCAACGTGATACGCCTCTGCGCCAACACCGGCGCGCGCCTGCATCTGATCGAGCCGCTCGGCTTTCCGCTCGACGACGCGAAGATGCGCCGCGCAGGACTCGACTATCACGAATATGCGGAAATGCGCGTGCACCGCGACTGGGACGCGTTCGTCGCGGCCGAGACGCCCGATCCCGCGCGGATGTTCGCATTCACGACCCGCGGCTCGGGCCGCTTCCACGATCACGCGTTCGTGCCGGGCGACTGGTTCGTGTTCGGTTCGGAGACGCGCGGGCTGCCTGCCGACGTGCTCGAGCGCTTTCCGAACGAACAGCGCGTGCGCCTGCCGATGCGGCCGGGCAACCGCAGCCTGAACCTGTCGAACACGGTCGCGGTGGTCGTGTTCGAAGCGTGGCGCCAGGCCGGCTTCGAAGGCGGCGCCTGACGCCGCCGCAGCTCGCGCGCCGCGCGGCCCGCCCCGCTAGATGCGCGCGAGCCGCGCGCGATACAGGTCGTAGATGTCGGAAGAAAAGCACGCGAACACCACGCGTGCGAGATTCGGCGCCTGCGGCAGCGTTTCCACGATCGTGCCGACCGCGATGTCGACAGCCGCCTCGGCCGGATAGCGGTATATGCCGCAGCTGATCGCGGGAAACGCGATCGACGTCGCGGCGACGTCCTCGGCCAGTTCGAGCGCGCGCCGGTAACACGACGCCAGCAGTTCGGGCTCGCCGCGCCCGCCGCCGTACCACACCGGGCCGACCGCATGAATCACGTAGCGCGCAGGCAGCCCGTGGCCGCGCGTGAGCTTCGCGTCGCCGGTGTCGCAACCGCCAAGCGTGCGGCACTCGGCCAGCAGGCCCGGGCCGGCCGCGCGATGGATCGCGCCGTCGACACCGCCGCCGCCCAGCAGCGAGCCGTTCGCGGCATTGACGATCGCGTCGACGTCGAGCGTCGTGATGTCGACGACTTGTGCGTCGAACGTGGTGGAACCGATCTGCAGCATGACACCCTCCCGAAACGCCGGAGACTGTTCAAGCGTAGTGCGCTTTGGCGCCGCGCGCATCGCGCGCGCAGCGACGGCAAATCGGCGTTATTCGGCGCGCGCGTCGCGCCGCAGCAGGCCGCTGACCGCATCGCGCGGCGCCACGCCGTCGAACAGCACGCCGCACACGGCTTCGGTGATCGGCATTTCGATCGATTGCGCACGTGCGAGCGCGAGCACGGCCTGTGCGCAGCGCACGCCTTCGGCCACATGGCCGAGCGCGCCAAGGATGTCGTTCAGCGAGCGGCCGGCCGCGAGTTGCAGGCCGACCGTGCGATTGCGCGACAGGTCGCCCGTCGCGGTGAGGATCAGGTCGCCGAGGCCCGTGAGCCCGGTGAAGGTTTCCGCACGACCGCCGAGCGCGACGCCGAGGCGCGACATTTCGGCGAGGCCGCGCGTGATCAGCGCGGCGCGCGCGTTCAGCCCGAGCCCGAGGCCGTCGGCGATGCCGGTCGCGATCGCGAGCACGTTCTTGACCGCGCCGCCGACCTCGACACCGACCACGTCGTCGCCCGTATAGATCCGCATCGCGCCGTGATGGAATGCGGCGAGCGTGCGCTCGCGGCATTCGACGGACGCGCTCGCGACCGTCAGCGCGACCGGCAGCGCGAGCCCGACTTCGCGGGCGAAGCTCGGCCCCGACAGCACGCCGTTGCTGTGCTGCCCGGGCAACTCGGCCGCGATCACCTGATGCGGCAGCAGATGCGTGTCGGCCTCGAAGCCCTTGCAGACCCACACGACGTGCGCCGGCACGCAGCCCGCGTCGCGCATCGCGCCGAACAGCGTGCGCAGCCCGGCCACGGGCGCGGCGATCACGCACAGCGCGTCGTCCGCGGCGCCGTGCGCGAGCGCGACGCCGAGATCGGCGTCGTAGCGCAGCGCATCGGGCAGCGCGATGCCGTCCAGGTAGCGGGAATTTTCGTGCCGGGCCTGCAGCCCGGCGATCAGCGCGGCGTCGCGCGCCCAGAGAAGCGTATCGTGCCGCGCGGCCAGATGGCCCGCGAGCGCGGTGCCCCAGGCACCGGCGCCGAGAACGGCTACTTTCATACCCAGCACCGGTCCGGAGTGAGACGTCAGTTCAGCGTCGTGCCGTTCGGCGCGCCTGCTGCACCGGCCTGCTGCTGAAGCTGCGCGAGACGCTGCTCGTACAGCGCCTGGAAGTTGATTTCCGCCAGGTGGATCGGCGGGAAGCCCGCACGCGTGATCGCGTCGGCGATGTTCGAGCGCAGGTACGGGAACAGGATCGTCGGGCAGGCGATGCCGACGAGCGGGTCGAGTTGCTCGTCAGGAATGTTGCGAATGTCGAAAATGCCGGCCTGCTTCGCTTCGATCAGGAACGCGACCTTGTCCTTCACCTTCGCGGTGACGGTGCCCGACACGACGACTTCGAACACGCTTTCGGCAAGGCGCTCGGCCTTGACGTCGACTTCGACTTCGACAGACGGCATGTCCTGCTCGAGGAAAATCGCCGGCGAATTCGGCTGCTCGAGCGACATATCCTTCAGGTAGACGCGCTGGATGTTGAAGAACGGTTGGTTTTCGACGTCGGACATGGTGTTTCCCTAAAAGTGGTGACGAGACGGCCCGGCTTCACGCCGGCCGCCTCGGTTGAATCCTGCGCGCTCAGCCGCAGCGCGGCCGGCGGCCATTCTGCCCTAATCAGGCCGCTTGCAGAAGCGGCAGCAGGCCGCCTTCGCGGTCGAGCTTCGACAGATCGTCGTAGCCGCCGACGTGGGTGTCGCCGATGTAGATCTGCGGCACCGTGCGACGGCCCGTGCGCGTCATCATTTCCTCACGGCGGGCCGGATCGCGGTCGATCAGCACCTTTTCGATCTGCTCGACGCCGCGCAGCTTCAGCAGGCGCTCGGCCTGCATGCAATACGGACACACCTGCGTGCTGTACATCAAAACCTTGTTCACTTCGCCACTCCTTGTTTGACGACCGGCATCCCGGCCTGCTGCCAGGCGGCGACGCCACCCTCGAGCACGTGCACCTCGGCATAGCCTGCCGCCTCGACCTCGCGCGCCGCCTTCTGCGACTGCTGGCCGTTCTGGCAGACGAGCAGCACGGGGGTGCTCTTGTTCTTTGCGACCTGCGCAATCTTCGCGCCGATCTCGCCGGCGGCGACCTGGCGCGCCGACGGCAGGTGGCCGGCCGCGAAGTCGGACGCGGCACGCACGTCGATCACGATCGCGTTGCGGCGATTGATGAGTTGCGTCGCCTCTGCAGCCGACAGGCCGCCGCGGCCCCGGCGCAGGGCCGGCCACGCAAGCAGGCCGCCGGAAACCAGCAGGATGGCGATAAGGGCCAGGTTCGTGTAATTGGTAAAGAACGTCACGGAATGCCGCCGGAAAAAGAGAAATCGGAAAAGGACAATCCCACCATTATAAAATAACCGTCTTGCGCGATGGCGGGCCCCGAACCGGGCACCGTGCGACGCGCCCCGCTTCCTTCACTACCGACCGCAAGATCCATGTACAAACTCGTTCTCATCCGCCACGGCGAATCGACGTGGAACAAGGAAAACCGCTTCACCGGCTGGGTCGACGTCGACCTCACCGAACAGGGTCGCAACGAGGCCTATCAGGCCGGCGAATTGCTCAAGGAGGCCGGCTACACGTTCGACATCGCGTACACGTCGGTGCTCAAACGCGCGATCCGCACGCTGTGGCACGTGCAGGACAAGATGGACCTGATGTACTTGCCGGTCGTCCACTCGTGGCGCCTGAACGAGCGCCACTACGGCGCGCTGTCGGGACTGAACAAGGCGGAAACGGCCGCCAGGTTCGGCGACGACCAGGTGCTCGTGTGGCGCCGCAGCTACGATACGCCGCCGCCCGCGCTCGAGCCGACCGACGAACGCGCGCCGTTCGACGACCCGCGCTACGCGAAGGTGCCGCGCGAGCAGTTGCCGCTTACCGAGTGCCTGAAGGACACGGTCGCGCGCGTGCTGCCGCTGTGGAACGAGTCGATCGCACCGGCCGTCCGCGCGGGCAAGCAGGTGCTGATCGCCGCGCACGGCAACTCGCTGCGCGCGCTGATCAAGTACCTCGACGGCATCTCGGACAGCGACATCGTCGGCCTGAACATCCCGAACGGCGTGCCGCTCGTGTATGAACTCGACGAGAACCTGAAGCCGATCAAGCACTACTACCTCGGCGACCAGGACGCGATCGCCAAGGCGCAGGCCGCCGTCGCGAAGCAGGGCAAGGCGGGCTGACATCCGTCGGGCGGGGCCGCCTTCGGTGCGCCCCGCCCGGCCTTTCCGGTGCGCGGCGCGAACCTTCGCGGCTCCGGTGCTGTCGAATCCGCTTTCGAATCCGTCGCGCGTCCGGCGGCACCCCGCCGGGGCACGAGACCCGGGGCACGAGACCTTTTCGCACCGTTCCACTGAGTAATCGGACGAACAGTTATACTTGTCCGCTACATCCCCGCTACCGCCACGCGCTTCCCGACCGCACCAGACTCTCTATGCGAATGAAATTGAAGAACATCGGCCTGATTGCCGCGGGCCTCGCCACGGGCGTGTTCGCCACGCTGCAGATTTCGGCGTCGGCCGAGCAAACCGCCACGGCACCGCTTCCCCTCGACCAGCTCCGCCTGTTCGCGGAAGTGTTCGGCCAGATCAAGCGCGAGTACGTCGAGCCGGTCGACGACAAGAAGCTGCTGACGGCGGCGATCAAGGGCATGGTGTCGAGCCTCGACCCGCACTCGTCGTTCCTCGACAAGACCGACTACGACGAACTGCAGGAGCAGACGAAGGGTCGCTTCGCAGGTCTGGGCATCGAGATCTCGCAGGAAGACGGCCTCGTCAAGGTGATCTCGCCGATCGAGGACACCCCCGCGTTCCGCGCCGGCATCCGTCCGGGCGACCTGATCACGCGCATCAACGACAAGCCGGTGCGCGGCATGACGCTCGACAAGGCCGTCAAGCAGATGCGCGGCGAGCCCGGCACGAAGGTCACGCTGACGATCTTCCGCAAGAGCGACGACCGCACGTTCCCGGTCACGGTCACGCGCGCGATCATCAAGGTCCAGAGCGTGAAGATGAAGATTCTCGACCCGGGTTACGCATACATCCGGATCACGAGCTTCCAGGAGCGCACGACGCCCGATCTCGCCGCGAAGCTGCAGGACATCGCACGCCAGCAGCCGAACCTGAAGGGCCTGATCGTCGACCTGCGCAACAACGGCGGCGGCCTGCTGCAGAGCGCGGTCGGCGTCGCCGGCGCGTTCCTGCCGCCCGACTCCGTCGTCGTGTCGACCAACGGCCAGATCCCGGATTCGAAACAGGTCTACCGCGACACCTACGACAACTACCGCCTGCCGTCCTTCGATGGCGATCCGCTGAAGAACCTGCCGCCGGTCTTCAAGACCGTGCCGATGATCGTACTGACGAACGCGTATTCGGCGTCCGCGTCGGAAATCGTCGCCGGTGCGCTGCAGGATTCGAAGCGCGCGCTGATCATGGGCAAGACGACGTTCGGCAAGGGTTCGGTGCAGACGGTCCGCCCGATGACGGCCGACACCGCACTGCGCCTGACGACCGCGTACTACTACACGCCGAGCGGCCGTTCGATCCAGAACAAGGGCATCACGCCCGACATTCCGGTCGATCAGTACGCGGACGGCGATCCGGACGACGTGCTCGTGACGCGTGAAGTCGATTACTCGAACCACCTCGCGAACACGCAGGATCCGAACGAGAAGAAGGAACAGGAAGAGCGCGAGCAGCGCCGGATGGATCAGCTGCGCATCCTCGAGGAGCAGAACGACAAGAAGACGCCGGAGCAACGCCAGAAGGACCGCGATCGCAAGCCGATCGAGTTCGGCAGCGCCGACGACTTCATGATGCAGCAAGCGCTCAACAAGCTCGAAGGCAAGCCGGTGCAGGAATCGAAGTCGCTGCTCGCCGAGAGCACGACGAAGAGCCCGGTCAGCAAGGCCGCGTCCGCCGCGAAGGCATCGGGCGCGAAGGCCGCCGCACCGAAGCCCGCGTCGGCACCGCAGTAAGCGCCGGACGGTATCCGACGGGCCATCGCGGGAAGACCGCGATGGCCCGTTTTTCATGCGCGCCTAGAATAGCCAGCAGGTCCGCCTCGCTCACGACTTCCCCATGAACGACGATCAACTCCTTCGCTACTCCCGCCACATCCTCGTCGACGAAATCGGCATCGAGGCGCAGCAGCGCTTCCTCGACGCGCATGCGATCGTCGTCGGTGCCGGCGGCCTCGGCTCGCCGGCCGCGATGTATCTCGCGGCGTCCGGCGTCGGCACGATCACGCTGGTCGACGCCGACACGGTCGACCTCACGAACCTGCAGCGGCAGATCCTGCACGTGACGGCCTCGGTCGGTCGCAGCAAGGTCGAATCGGGACGCGACGCGCTCGCGCAGCTGAATCCCGAAGTGACGGTGCATGCGGTCGCGGCGCGCGTCGACGATGCGTGGCTCGACGAACACGTGCCGCGCGCAAGCGTCGTGCTCGACTGCACCGACAACTTCGCGACGCGCCACGCGATCAACCGTGCGTGCGTCGCGCACGGCGTACCGCTCGTGTCGGGCGCCGCGCTGCGCTTCGACGGCCAGATCAGCACGTTCGATTTCCGCGACCCGGCCGCGCCCTGCTACGCCTGCGTGTTTCCGGAAGACCAGCCGTTCGAGGAAGTCGCGTGCTCGACGATGGGCGTGTTCGCACCGACGGTCGGGATCATCGGTGCAATGCAGGCCGCCGAAGCGCTGCGCGTGATTGGCGGAATCGGCACGACGCTCAACGGCCGGCTGATGATGCTCGATTCGCTGCGGATGGAATGGACGACGATGAAGATCGCGCGCCAGGCCGACTGCCCGGTGTGCGGCGGCCGGCACTGACACGCGCCGGCTGCATGCGCCCGGCGGCGCATGCGTGACGTTTCGCGACTATTTCTCGACTCCGGTTTCGCGGCGCGGCCTGCTTCGCTGCCGCTCAGGCGGCCGCGTCCGCGCGCGGCTCGGCGACCGCCAGGCGCTTGAGCGCCGCCTGCACTTCTTCCGGCTCGAACGCGGCGAGCACGTCGGCCGTCGGCTTTTCGAGCGCCTTCAGGTGCGCACGCAAAATCTCCTGCTTCACCACCAGCAACTGGCTCGGATGCATCGAGAACTCGGTGAGCCCCATCCCGAGCAGCAGGCGCGTGAGCGCCGGATCGCCCGCCATCTCTCCGCACACCGACACCGACACGCCCGCCCGCTTCGCTTCGCGCAGCGTATAGGCGATCAGATGCAGCACCGCCGGATGCAGCGGGTCGTACAGGTGCGCGACCGCGTTGTCCGCACGGTCGATCGCGAGCGTGTACTGGATCAGGTCGTTCGTGCCGATCGACAGGAAGTCGAAGCGCTTCAGGAACAGCGGCAGCGCGATCGCTGCGGCCGGGATCTCGATCATCGCGCCGAGACGCACGTTCGGATCGTATGCGAGCCCCGCGTCGTCGAGCTGGCGCTTCGCCTCGCGGATCAGGTCGAGCGTCTGGTCGATCTCCTGCGCGTGCGCGAGCATCGGGATCAGGATCTTCACCTGCCCGAACGCGGACGCGCGCAGGATCGCGCGCAACTGCGTGAGGAACATCTGCGGCTCGGACAGGCTCCAGCGGATCGCACGCAGCCCGAGTGCAGGGTTCGGCGCCGTCTCGTAGCCTTCGTCGAGCGCCTCGAGCGGTTTGTCCGCGCCGACGTCGATCGTGCGGATCGTCACCGGCATGCCCTTCATCCACTCGACCGCGCGCTTGTACGCGGCGAACTGCTCCTCCTCCTCGGGCATCTCCTTCTGATGCATGAACAGGAACTCCGAGCGGAACAGCCCGACGCCGACCGCGCCGGCCTCGACCGCCGCCTTCGCATCGTCGGGCAGCTCGATGTTCGCGTACAGCTCGATCTTGGTGCCGCACAAGGTCTGCGTCGGCGAGAACTTCAGGCGCTGCAGCTTGCGCTGCTCCAGCAGTTTCTCGGACTGGCGGTACGAATATTCCTCGAGGACGATCGGCGCCGGATCGACGATCACGATGCCCTGGTCGCCGTCGACGATGATCAGGTCGTCCTGGCGGATCAGCGCGCTCGCGTGCTGCACGCCGACCGCGGCCGGAATGCCGAGACTGCGCGCAACGATCGCCGTGTGCGACGTGCGGCCGCCGAGATCCGTGACGAACGCCTGGAACGACTGCGACTTGAACTGCATCATGTCGGCCGGCGCGATGTCGTGCGCGACGACGATCATCTCGTTCGTGCCGTTCCTGGCCGCTCGATCGAGCGCCTGCGACGCGGACGGCGCGCCCGCGAGCGCCTTCAGCACGCGCTCGACCACCTGCTCGATGTCGGCTTTGCGCTCGCGCAGATATTCGTCCTCGATGTCGTCGAAGTGGCGCGTGAGCAGCTCGAGCTGCTCGGTCAGCGCCCATTCGACGTTGTAGCGCCGCGTGCGGATCAGGTCGATGGTTTCCTGCACGAGCATCGCGTCGCTCAGGATCATGATGTGCACGTCGATGAACGCGCCCACTTCGGTCGGGGTGTCGTCGGTCAGGTCGGCGCGCAGCGCCTCGAGTTCGTGATGCACGGTTTCGAGCGCCGTGCGGAAACGCTCGACCTCGGCATCGATCTGGTTCGCTTCGATCAGGTAATGGGCGACGTCGAGCGCCGCCGGCGCGATCAGGTACGCTCGCCCGATCGCGATACCACGTGAGACGGGAATGCCATGCAGCGTGAAGGACACGCGCACCTCCTCTGTACATGTAAAGCCGCGGCACACTGCTGCGATGCGCTTATGACCCCGGTTAGCGATTATAAATTCCGTCCCCTCACGCTGACTGCGTGCAGCGCAGCATTACGCGTTACGTATCAATGCTTCAGACGAAAAAAATGCCGCGAAAAACGCGGCATTCCGATTCGAAACGGCAGTGATCCGCGCGGAATCACTGACCTTCGCCGAACTTGTCCGCGATCAGCTTGAGCAGTGCGTCCATCGCTTCGCGTTCGTCCGGCCCCTCGGTCTCGATCGTCACCGTACTGCCGATGCCCGCCGCCAGCATCATGACGCCCATGATGCTCTTCGCATTGATCTTGCGCCCGTTGCGCGTCATCCAGACTTCCGACTGGAAGTTGCCGGCCAGTTGCGTAAGCTTGGCCGATGCGCGTGCATGGAGCCCCAATTTGTTGACGATGGTGGTTTCTTGTTGAAGCATGATTCTCGGTCGGGTCGGTCGAGGCCGCCGGCGACGGGCGTCGGCGGGTCAGTCTGAAACGGAAAACGGGACGGTCAGTGCGATTCGGTGCGCGGTTGCGGCTCGGGCGGAATCGGCGCGCACTGGCCGCAGCCGGTTTCCGACGGCGGCGGCGGCGTGCCGGCAGATACCTCGTGAACACCCTTCGCGCCGCCGGACAGCGCCTTGTCGACGAGCTTGTCGAGCGGCACCGTGCGGTAGCAGACGGCCCGCACCAGCATCGGCAGGTTCACCCCCGCGAGCACGCGCACGTTGTCGAGCTTCGCGAGCTGGCCCGCGATGTTCGCGGGCGTCGCGCCGTACATGTCGGTCAGCACGACGACGCCGTTCTCTTCCCTGAGCCGCGCGAGCTCCGCGTGCGCGAACGCCATCACCTGGGTGGGGTCGCTGTCCGCCATCACGTCGATACAGCCGATGCGGGCGGGCACGCCGCCGTAGATGTGCGCGATGCAGTCCCGCAGCGCGGTGGCGAGGGGCGCGTGTGCGATGATCAGAATCCCGGCCATGTCAGATCGCTCCCGGCCGCCCCTGGCGGGCCGATACCCCGCGGCGGGGCAATGAGCGTAGCGAGTGTGGGGAACGTTTCATGTTCAGCCTTGCAACAGTGTCGGCCCGACCGCCGGGCCTTCGGTGCGCCGATTACGGCACCGGGCAAGCGGGCATTGTAGCAGGCCGGTCAAGCTGCTCCGGCGACGGGGGACCTGCGCGGGCCGCCGCCGGGGTTGCGCGGGAGACGGCCTACGCGGCCGCACGCTCCAGCGCGTCGACGAACATCGCAGCGACGTCAAAGCCCGTCTGCTCCATGATCTCGCGAAAGCACGTCGGGCTCGTGACGTTCACCTCGGTCAGCCAGTCGCCGATCGCGTCGAGGCCGACCAGCAGCAGCCCGCGCGACGCAAGCACGGGCCCGAGCGTGTCGGCGATCTCGCGATCGCGCGCCGTCAGCGGCTGCGCGACGCCGAGCCCGCCCGCGGCGAGATTGCCGCGCACCTCGCTGCCCTGCGGGATCCGCGCGAGCGAATACGGCACGGGCGCGCCCGCGATCAGCAGGATGCGCTTGTCGCCGGCCTTGATCTCGGGAATGAACTTCTGGATCATCAGCGAGCGCGTGCCGTCGTGGCCCAGCATCTCGATGATCGCGCCAAGATTCATTCCATCGGCCTTCACGCGGAACACGCCCATCCCGCCCATGCCGTCGAGCGGCTTCACGATCACGTCGCCATGCTCGGCATGGAACGCACGCAGGCGCGCGGCGTCTCGCGTGACGAGCGTCGGTGCGACGAATTGAGGAAACTCGCCGATCGCGAGCTTCTCCGAATGATCCCGGATCGACTGCGGCTTGTTGAACACCCGTGCACCGGCACGCTCGGCTAGCTCGAGCATCCAGGTGGCCGTCACGTACTCCATGTCGAACGGCGGATCCTTGCGCATCAGCACCGCGCCGAAGGACGTCAACTGACGCGATTCGTGCGCGGCCGCCTCGTGCCACGGACGGCGATGCAGGTCGGCCGTGTCGCCGACGATCGTCACGCGCTGCACGTCCGCCTCGACGCCCGAGCCCGTCCATGCGAGCTGGTGCGGCTGGCACGTATACACCGCATGCCCGCGCCGAGCGGCTTCCGCCATCATCGCGTAGGTCGAATCCTTGTAGATCTTGAAATGATCGAGCGGGTCGGCGATAAAAAGAATGTCCATGCGGGTCCTGTACGTGGCGAAGGTCCGTTACACCTGGATGGCTTCGGGATCGGTCTTTTCCAGTTCGATCGACGACGCGATCAGCGACAGCCGCGCGACGACGCCGTACATGTAGAAACGGTTCGGCGGCGCGGCACCCGGCTTCGCACCGGCATCCGGCAGCGCGGTGTGCTCGAAGCCGAGCGGCACGTAGTGCATGCCGGGGGCGTTCAGGTTCTGGTCGCGCTCGCGGCCGCCGTGCGTGCGATAGAAGCCGCCGACCACGTAGCGGTCGATCATGTATACGACGGGCTCCGCGACTTCGTCGCCGACGCGCTCGAACGTATAGACGCCTTCCTGCACGATCACGTCGCGCACCGCGAGGCCGGCCTTCGATTCGGCCATCTGCGCGCGCTCCGCCTTCGACATGCGGCCGATCTCGGCCGCGTCGTGCACGGTCATCACGCCGCGCCCTGCGGTGCCCGCGTCGGCCTTCACGACGACATACGGCTTTTCGCTGATGCCGTATTCGCGATACTTGCGCGCGATCTTCTTGAGCACGCCGTCGATCGCATCGGCGAGCGCCTGCTCACCTTCATGCGCCTGCCAGTCGACGCCTTCGACGTGCGCGAAATACGGATTCACCATCCACGGATCGACGCCGACCATCTTCGCGAACTTCTTCGCGACGTCGTCGTAGCACGAGAAGTGCGTCGACTTGCGGCGCACGGCCCAGCCCGCATGCAGCGGCGGCAGCAGATACTGCTCGTGCAGGTTTTCCAGCACGGCCGGGATTCCTGCCGACAGGTCGTTGTTCAGCAGGATCGAGCACGGATCGAAATTCTTCAGGCCGAGGCGGCGCTGCGAACGCTCGAGCGGCTCGAGCACGATCTTCTGGCCGTCGGCCAGCGTGATCGGCGTCATGTCGGTGATGCTCGGATCGAGCGAGCCGAAGCGGACGTTCAGGCCGGCCTGGCGCATGATCGTCGCGAGCCGCGCGACGTTTTCCAGGTAGAACGCGTTGCGGGTCGGCAACTCTGGAATCACGAGCAGGTTCTTCGCGTCCGGGCAAATCTTCTCGATCGCGGCCATCGCGGCCTGGACGGCGAGCGGCAGCACTTCGGACGGCAGATTATTGAACGCGCCGGGGAACAGGTTCGCGTCGACGGGCGCCAGCTTGAAGCCGGCGTTGCGCAGGTCCACCGAACAATAGAACGGCGGGGTGTGTTCCTGCCATTCGAGCCTGAACCAGCGTTCGATCGCAGGCGTCGCGTCGAGGATCTTCTGCTCGAGTTCGA
Organism: Burkholderia sp. Bp9016; assembly: GCF_003857765.1. Lineage (NCBI taxonomy): Bacteria > Pseudomonadati > Pseudomonadota > Betaproteobacteria > Burkholderiales > Burkholderiaceae > Burkholderia > Burkholderia sp. Bp9016. Next base: position 136,175 of record NZ_QTPY01000010.1, on the reverse strand, counting down.
GCAGCGGACCGTTCAACGCGGTAACGAGGTGGGGAACCATGAATCACTCGCGAGCGGGAGAATGAAGATTGTAGAGCAATTGCCTCGCCCATTTGGGGATTGTTCCCGGCTTCGCAAGGGTTTGGAGGAAGTTTTCGGCTATTGACCCGATAGGTCGAAGGGTTATGCGCTGCGACAACAGGCGGCAGGAGAAAAAAAGCCCGCCGGGTAGGCGGGCCGAAATCGCTGCGCTCATTCAGGGCGGCCGTCGTCGCGGCCCGCCGTTCATACTTACGACTTATTCGACATGCTCGCCGTGCAGCACCACGTCGAGACCTTCGCGCTCTTCCTCTTCGGTCACGCGCAGGCCGATCGTCAGGTCGATCAGCTTCAGCAGCACGAAGCTCAGCACGCCGCTGTACACCAGCGTGATCAGCACGCCCTTCGCCTGCAGCAGCAGGCTGCCGTCGGCACCGCCGATATCCTTGACCGCGAAGACGCCCGTCAGCAACGCGCCGAGGATCCCGCCGATACCGTGCACGCCGAATGCGTCGAGCGAATCGTCGTAGCCGAGCTTCGACTTGAGCCACGTCGCCGACCAGAAGCACACGACGCCGGCCGCGATGCCGATCACGAGTGCGCCCGTCACGCCGACGAAGCCGGCGGCCGGCGTGATCGCGACGAGGCCCGCGACCGCGCCCGACACGATGCCGAGCACCGACGGCTTGCCGTGCGCCACCCACTCGGCGAACATCCAGCCGAGCGCCGCGCAGGCCGTTGCCACTTGCGTCGTCAGCATCGCGAAGCCGGCACGGCCGTCTGCCGCGACTGCGGAACCCGCGTTGAAGCCGAACCAGCCGACCCACAGCATCGAGCCGCCGATCATCGTCAGCACCAGGTTGTGCGGCGCCATCGATTCGCGGCCGAAGCCGACCCGCTTGCCGAGCATCAGGCACGACACGAGGCCTGCGATACCGGCATTGATGTGCACCACGGTGCCGCCCGCGAAGTCGAGCACACCGTCCGCCGACAGCCAGCCGGTCGGCTCCCACACCATGTGCGCGATCGGCACGTAGACGATCAGCGACCAGAGCGCCATGAACACGAGCATCGCCGAGAACTTCATCCGGTCGGCAAATGCGCCGCAGATCAGCGCCGGCGTGATGATCGCGAACGTCATCTGATAGACGAAATAGACCGACTCCGGAATCGTCGTCGCCAGGTGGCTGACGGTCAGCGTGGTCGCCTTGTCGCCCTTCACGTAGGTCATCCCGTGCAGGAACACGCGCGACAGGCCACCGATGAAGCCGTTGCCCGGCGTGAACGCGAGACTGTAGCCGACCACCGTCCACAGCACCGTGATCACTGCGGTGATCGCGAAGCTCTGCATCACGGTCGCGAGCACGTTCTTCTTGCGGACCATGCCCGCGTAGAACAGCGCGAGGCCGGGGATCGTCATGAACAGCACGAGCGCGGTGGACGTGAGCATCCACGCGGTGTCGCCGGCACTGATCTTCGACGAATCGACGGAGAACGGTGCGGTCGGCGCGGCGGGGGCGGCAGCCGATGCGTCGGCGGCGCCCGAAGCGGGTGCGGCAGCGGCAGCGGCCGGTGCCGATGCGTCCGTGGCGGCCGATGCCGTTGCGGCGGGCGCCGCGGCAGCGGATGCATCGGACGCCATTGCGGCGGGCGCGGACGCAGCCGCGGCGGACGCCGCGTCGTCGGCAAGCGCGGGACCGACACCGGCCGCGATCAGCGAGCCGGCCATCAGCAGGGACATCAGAAGTTTGCGCATCTCGGGTTTCCTCTTGTCACTTGTCTTGTTCGTTACAGCGCGTCCGCGCCTGTCTCCCCGGTCCGGATCCGGATCACCTGCTCGATCGGCGTGACGAAGATCTTCCCGTCGCCGATCTTGCCGGTGCGTGCGGCCCGCTCGATCGCCTCGACCGCCTGGTCGACGAGGTCGTCCGACACGGCCGCCTCGATCTTCATCTTCGGCAGGAAATCGACCACGTATTCCGCGCCCCGATACAGCTCGGTGTGCCCCTTCTGGCGCCCGAACCCCTTCACCTCCGTCACGGTGATGCCCGAGACGCCGAGCGCGGAGAGCGCTTCGCGCGTCTCATCGAGCTTGAACGGCTTGATGATTGCGGTAATCAGTTTCATGGAGTCCTCTCGCTGGTGTGTCCCGTCGAATTGGTTGGAATGTTGTAACGGTTCTCTTCTCAGCAACTCGCATGCCATGTTCGCGAGAGCGCCGCCTCGAACGGCCCGGAAGCGGGGCCGCATCGCACGCTGAAAGGCGCGCGAGCCCGGCCGAATGGCCAATGTGGGCCAGGTTTGCTGGCGCGGCGAAAGGATCGTTGCTAGAGTGCACGCACGTCCCGGATCACCGGGCCATTCACCCATGCGGGCGCCATGCCCGGAATTCGCGCCGCCGGCGCACCATTTCCGGTCATGCGTGCATCATGGGCACGTACGCAACTGAAGATGCACATTTTTTGTGCAAGGAAGGGTAACCACATGAAGCAACCCAGCGACGTTTTCAACGACTTGCAGTCGCGCGTCAGCGACCTGCTGAAAAACTCGCCGGCCAAGGATGTCGAGCGCAACGTGAAGGCCATGCTGTCGCAAGGCTTCTCGAAACTCGATCTCGTCACGCGCGAGGAATTCGACACGCAAGCCCAGGTGCTCGCCCGCACCCGCGTGCGTCTCGAGGAACTCGAGAAGCGGGTCGCGGAACTCGAGCAGAAGCTTACGGCACCCCAGGCCTGACGCCCCGCCCGACCGACGGGTCCGGGCGCGGGCCGCCTCGTGCGGCTCGCGCCCGCCACGCCGAAGTCGCTCCGCCGTTTCGTCGTACTCCGCAGTCCCCCGCTCTTCGCTGTTCCTCGTTTCAGCAGTTCCTCGTTCTTTCCCCGCGCCACGCCGGCAAGCGCGCACCGATTCCTCCGATTCCCGCGGCATGCGGCCCCGAACGGCCGTGGCCGTCCGATTCCTTTACAGGAGCCTCGCCATGTCGCTTGCCGTGGTGCGCAGTCGCGCGCCGGCGGCCGGCCGCGCGCCGGACGTCACCGTCGAAGTCCACCTCGCCAACGGGTTGCCGTCGTTCTCCATCGTCGGCCTGCCCGACCTCGAAGTCCGCGAAAGCCGCGAGCGCGTGCGCGCCGCGCTGCAGAACTGCGGATTCGAATTCCCCGTCAGGCGCATCACCGTCAATCTCGCACCGGCCGACCTGCCGAAGGAGTCGGGCCGCTTCGACCTGCCGATCGCGCTCGGCATCCTCGCGGCGAACGGCCAGATCCCGACCGACGCGCTGGCCGGCCGCGAATTCGCCGGCGAACTGTCGCTGACCGGCGCACTGCGGCCGATGCGCGGCGCGTTCGCGATGGCGTGTGGTGCGGCCCGCGACTGGCGTGCGGGTGACGCCGGAGCGGGCTTCGGTTCCGGTCTCGGTTCCGGTCCCGATTCCGGGCTCGGCCCCGGCCGCCATTCCAGCCCCGATTGCGTCGCGATATCCGGTGCGACCGCCCTGTCACGCCCGCCCGAGCTGTACCTGCCGCTCGACAGCGCCGCCGAGGCCGCGCTCGTGCCGGGCGTTACCGTGTTCGGTGCGCCCGACTTGCCGGCACTGTGCGCGCATCTCGCCGGTGCGCCCGACGCGCGGCTCGTGCCGGTCGCGGCCCCGTGCCTCGACGGCGTGCCGACGCCAGCCGCCCCCGATCTCGCCGACGTCGTCGGCCAACGTGGCGCGCGGCGCGCGCTCGAAGTCGCCGCCGCGGGCGGCCACCACATGCTGATGGTCGGGCCGCCCGGCGCCGGCAAGTCGATGCTGGCCGCGCGCCTGCCCGGCCTGCTGCCACCGCTGACCGACGACGAAGCGCTGACGTCGGCCGCACTCCTTTCCGCGAGCCGCCTCGGCTTCTCGCCCGCGCAGTGGCGCCGGCGGCCGTTCCGCTCGCCACATCATTCGTCGAGCGCCGCCGCGCTGGTCGGCGGCCGCAATCCGCCGCAGCCGGGCGAGATCACGCTCGCCCACCTCGGCGTGCTGTTTCTCGACGAGTTGCCCGAATTCGACCGGCACGTGCTGGAAATGCTGCGCGAGCCGCTCGAAGTCGGCCGCATCACGATCTCGCGCGCGGCGCAGCAAGCCGACTTCCCCGCCGCCTGCCAGCTGATCGCCGCGATGAATCCGTGCCCGTGCGGCTGGCACGGCGATCCGTCCGGGCGCTGCCGCTGCTCGCCGGACGTCGCCGCGCGCTACCTGCGCAAGCTGTCGGGGCCGCTGCTCGATCGCATCGACATCCAGATCGACCTGCCCGCACTGTCGCCGGCCGAGCTCGCGTCGCGCGTGACGGCGCCCGGCGAATCGAGCGCGGCGGTCGCCGCACGGGTCGCGCAAGCGCGTGCGCTGCAACTCGCCCGGCAGGGCAAGACGAATCACATGCTGAGCGGCCGCGAGACCGACGATCTGTGCCGGCCGACCAGCGACGGCGAGCGGCTGCTGCGCGAGGCCGGCGAGCGCTTCGGCTGGTCCGCGCGCGCGTATTTCCGCGTGCTGAAGGTGGCGCGAACGATCGCCGACCTCGCCGGCGACCCGCTGCCGACGGCCACGCAGATCGCCGAGGCGATCCGCTACCGCCGCACGCTCACGGCGCTGTAAATGCCCTCGGAGGACAAAATCAGACTGTCAAGACTTGACTTATGCACAATTCCACGAATCCGACCCCGGATCGATTCGCGCGGGCACCCTCTCGTCGCGGAATTTCCATCTCGTTGTTTTTATTGATTTTTCTCAAACGGCGCACGAGCTGTCAAATGTACCGAAAGGCCGTCCGACATGGCTTTGCGGCTGGTTCGACAAACTTTTCAACAAAGTTATCCACATGCACTGTGGATAGCCGAAAAATCCCCGCAAAATCCGGCGATTAGCGCCGAAAGCTGCGAATGAACTTTCAATTGTCACCGCGTGTCTGAGCGCCCTCGCGGGCCGGTATCAGTCGAGCTTGAACGAGCCGAAAAACTGGTCGAGCTGCTCCTGCGCGAGCGGCTCGTCGGAGATCACGACGGCCTGGTACGCGCGGCGGCCGCGTACAACGAGCCGCGCGATGATCGTCTTGCGCGCATGGTCGCCGCCGCTGGCTGCGCCGGCAATGCGCAACTCGAGTCCGTTCACCGTACCGCCGGCCGCGAGCGGCACGGGCACCGATACGGTCTGCGGCGTGCCTTCGAGATTGCGCGACAACCCGGCCTGCAGAAAATCGAGCGCCGCGCCGCGCGTCTCGTCGCGATCGTCGGGCAGCGTCAGCGTGCCGACCGCGAACACGGCGCCGTCGACGTGCGCGGCCTGCATCCGCATCGGCATCGACACGCCGCCCACCGCCACCGGCTGGTTCTCGACGGTCGGCTTCGCCGGCAGGTCAATCGTGTAGCCGGCATCGTTATGCAGCGTACGCCAGTCATATGACGGCGAGCACGCGGCCAGCGCCGCGCTCACGCACGCCAGCGCGGCGAAGTGTCGCAGCGGACGAAAAAGGGGACGCAACGACTCGATGACTTCCTTCGGCATGGCAGTGATGGGGACAGGCAAAACACCTATTATCCGCCGAACCCGACGGCCGGGATGTGTGGCCGCCACCGATGCACGGGCCGCATTCGCGCTAAAATAAACGCCGAATTTCGACGTCCTTTGCATCGACCCGCGTCATCGACCGACTCCGAGAGCACCGCAGATGAACACCACCCCTCCCGCCCAGCGCCGCACCGGCCCCGTCCGCTATATCGTCGCGGCCGTCGTCGTCGCGGCCATCGCCGTTGCCGGCTTCTTCGCGTTCAACGGCAAGTCCACCGTGCCCGACGCCACGTTCACGCTGCTGTCGGGCCAGAAGGTGTCGACGGCCGGCGACCTGAAGGGCAAGGTCTATCTCGTGAACTTCTGGGCGACGAGTTGCGCGACCTGCATGCAGGAAATGCCGCAGATGGTCGATACCTATAATCGCTTCAAGGGCCAGGGGCTGGAATTCGTCGCGGTCGCGATGAACTACGACCCGCCGATGTACGTCGCGAACTACGCGCAGACGCGCCAGTTGCCGTTCAAGGTCGCGCTCGACGACGGCAGCGTCGCGAAGCAGTTCGGCAACGTGCAACTCACGCCGACGACCTTCGTCGTCGACAAGGACGGCAAAATCCTGAAGCGCTACGTCGGCGCACCGCAATTCGCGGAACTCGATGCGCTGCTCAAGAAGGCACTCGGCAACAACGCGGCCTGAGCGCCGCCCGACACGACTCGCAGGGCTGCGCCGCGCACCCTGCCTCGTCGAACGGACCGCACGACCGGACAACCCGGTTCTGCGGTCCGTGTCTTTTTCAGCGCTCGGTTTCGCCTTTCGCGGACAGCCCGTAGCGCTTCATCTTCTCGTACAGCGTCGCCTTGCCGACATGCAGCCGGTCGGCCGTCGCGGCGACCGCGCCGCCCGTCTGGTTCAACGCCTCGGCAATCACCGCGCGCTCGAACTGCTCGATGCGCTCCTTCAGCGTCTGGTCGCTCTCCGCGTCGTCGCCGCCTGTACCGGCTTCCTGCGGCATGTCGGCGACGCCGAGCACGAAGCGGTCAGCCGCGTTGCGCAGTTCGCGCACGTTGCCGGGCCAGTCGCGCTGCATCAGGCTCGCGCGCTGCCGGTCGGTCAGCACCGGCGCGGGCCGCCCGTAACGCACGGCCGCGTCGAGCATGAAGTGCTCGAACAGCGGCACGATGTCCTCGCGGCGCTCGGCGAGCGGCGGCAGCGCGATCGTCACGACGTTGAGCCGGTACAGCAGGTCGCGCCGGAACGTGCCGGCCGCGACGAGTTCGCTCATGTCGCCTTTCGCGGCCGCGACGACGCGGCAGTTCACGCGGATCGGCTGGTTCGAGCCGAGCCGCTCGAGCACGCCGTCCTGCAGCACGCGCAGCAGCTTCACCTGCAGCGCGAGCGGCATGCTTTCGATTTCGTCGAGGAACAGCGTGCCGCCGGACGCGTATTCGAGCTTGCCGATGCGGCGCTTCGCGGCGCCCGTGAATGCGCCGGGCTCGTAGCCGAACATCTCCGACTCGAACATCGGCTCGGGCAGCGCGCCGCAGTTCACCGCGATGAACGGCTTGTCGCGACGCGGCGACAGCTCGTGCAGGCTGCGCGCGATCAGCTCCTTGCCGGCGCCCGTGTCGCCGTTGATCAGCACCGACGCATCGGTAGGCGCGACGTTCGCGATCAGCTTGCGCACCTGTTCGATCGCGGGACTCCGGCCGATGATGCGCGGCGCGACGATGTTCTGCCCGGCCAGTTCGCGCCGCAGCGCATGGTTCTCGAGCACGAGCTCGCGCCGCTCCAGCGCGCGGCGCACCGTCTCGATCAGCCGTTCGGCCGCGAACGGTTTTTCGATGAAGTCGTACGCGCCGTCGCGCATCGCCTGCACGGCCATCGAGATGTCGCCGTGCCCGGTGACGAGGATCACCGGCACGTCGGGTACGCGCTCGCGGCACTGCGCGAGCAGGTCGAGTCCGCTCGCGCCGGGCAACCGGATGTCGCTGACGATCGCGCCGGCGTTTTCGGAGACGATCGCCTTGTCGGCCGCTTCGGCCGATTCGAACCCGACGACGTCGAACCCCGCGAGCTGGAGGCTTTGCACGCTCGCCCGGCGAACGAGCGCGTCGTCTTCGATATAGATCACTTGCAGCCGGTTGGCCATCGTAGTCACTTGCTCCTGACGGGCCGCGCGGCAGGGTTGCGCGCGCGGCTCTCGTTGATGCCGGTCGTGCGACCGGGTCTGCGGCCTAGTGCGAGCCCGCCGGCTCGGACACGGAGTCCGGATGATGCGTGCGCGCGCGCCGCAGCGTCAAGACGAACAGCGCGCCGCCGGACGGCGCATTGCGCGCGGTCAGCGCACCGCCCGCGTCGCTTGCGATCGACGACGAAATCGCGAGGCCAAGCCCGAGTCCGCGCCCCATTTCCTTTGTCGTGAAGAACGGTTCGAACAGGCGCGGCAGCAGCTCGGGCGCGATGCCGGAACCGTTGTCGCGCACCTCGATCGACAGCGTCGCGACCGACACCGCGATCGTCACTTCGATCGCCGGTGCCGGGGTCGTCACACCCGCGCCCGCCACCGCATCGAGCGCGTTGCCGAGCAGGTTGATCAGCACCTGCTCGAGGCGCAGGTCCTCGCAGCGGGCGACGAGCTGCGGATAGTCTTGTGCCAGGTCGAGCGGCGCATCCTGCGCCGGCGACACCGTCGCATCCCGCAGCGTCAGCGTGAGCGCGACGCCGCGCAGCCGCTCGCCGAGCAACGACAGTACGCTGCGCAGCGCGCGCACGACGAGCGCCTGCTCGTTGCGGGGCTTCGCGCGGCCGACGAACAGCTTCAGCTGATTGGTGATCTTGCCCATCCGCTCGGTCAGCGCGGCGATTGCCTCGAGGTTCTCGCGCGCGGCCGCCTGCTCACCGCGATCGAGCAGCACTCGCGTGTTGTCCGAAAAACTGCGCAGCGCCGCGAGCGGCTGGTTCAGTTCATGCGTAATGCCGGCGGCCATCTGGCCGAGCGCGGCGAGCTTGCTCGCCTGGATCAGTTCGTCGTGCGCGGCGCGCAACTCCTGTTCCGCCCGGATCCGGTCGCCGACTTCCTTCTGCAATTGCTCGTTCGCTTCCGACAGGTCGGCCGTGCGCTCCTCGACGCGCCGATTCAGCTGCGCATACGCCTGCTGCAACAGCGCGCGGCCGCGGATCATCTCGCGCACACGCGCGCGACGCATCCGCCAGTAGAACGCGAGCAACGCGACCGACACGAAGCCGAAGCCCGTGACGATCGTCGCGTTGCGTGCGTCGGCGTCCACCGGTGCGATCGGCGCGAGCGTGACGAGCAGCCAGTCGGGCTCGCCGATGCGCCGCTTGGAGGCCAGGAAACGCGGCGCACCGAGGCCCGGGCCGAGCCGCACGATCTCGGCATCGGGGCCGAGCACCTGCTCGACGCGCAACGGCAGCGGCGTCACGGGCTGCTGCGCGTACTGGCGCGTCTCGTAGATCGACGCGGCGACCGGCCCCGTCAGCGGATGCAGCGTGTGGTATTTCCACGCGGGCACGGACGACAGGAACACGACGCCGTGATCGTCCGCGACGACGAGCGGCTCGGACGCATCGGCGCCCTGGAACCATTCGAGATTGAGCTTCACGACGACGACGCCCGCGATCCGCCCGTCGCGCCACACCGGCTGCGAGATGTAGTAGCCCGGGTCGCGCGAGATCGTGCCGATGCCGAAGAAGCGGCCGACCTGGCCGTTCATCGCGTCGATGAAATAAGGACGGAAACGATATTCGATCCCGACGAAACTGTCCGGCGCGCGCCAGTTGCTGGCAGCCACGCACAGGCCGTCCGCGCCGATCACGTAGGTGACGGTCGCATGTGCGTGTTCGTTGAGGTCTTCGAGGTAGCGGTTCGCGCGCGCGGTGAAATCGGCGCGCTTCGGCTCGGCGAGGAGATCCTGCACGTACGGATGACTGCCGAGCAGATAAGGCAGCGATTCGTAGCGATCGAGCGTGCTCTTGAGCGCGTTGGTGGTGCGATCGACGCGCACCGCGGCGTTGCGCTGCAGCTCCGCGACGCCGCGCCGCCACGTGATGGTCCACGTCAGCGCGCACGCCGCGGCGAGCGCGGCGGCAAGCATGACGAGGATGAGCAGGCGGCGCTTCACGGACGAGACTTCCTGGCGATGCGGATCGCCTATTGTGTCATAGGGCTCCGCATCGCCGCCCTGGCCACCGTGCGGCGCGCCGCCTGTGGGCGGTGCCGCCGCCTGCGCCTTCATGATGTCAGACGCCGGCCGTCTCGGTCGTCGCGACCTCGCCACCGCCCTTGAGCGCCTGGCGCAGCTTGTTGCGGTCGAGTTCCTTCTCCCATGCCGACACGACGACGGTCGCGACACCGTTGCCGACGATGTTGGTCAGCGCGCGGCATTCGCTCATGAAGCGGTCGATGCCGAGGATCAGCACCATGCCCGACAGCGGGATCGTCGGCACGACGGCGAGCGTCGCGGCGAGCGTAATGAAGCCCGCGCCCGTGACACCGCTCGCGCCCTTCGACGTCAGCATCGCGACCGCCAGCAGCGTGAGCTGCTGCATCCACGTCAGTTCGATGTTGGTCGCCTGCGCGATGAACAGCACGGCCATCGTCATGTAGATGTTGGTGCCGTCGAGGTTGAACGAGTATCCGGTCGGCACGACGAGGCCGACGACCGAACGCGAGCAACCGGCCTTCTCGAGCTTTTCCATCAGCTGCGGCAGCGCGGCTTCCGACGAGCTCGTACCGAGCACGATCAGCAGTTCTTCCTTGATGTACGACACGAAGCGGATGATCGAGAAGCCCGTGAAGCGCGCGATCGTACCGAGCACGACCAGCACGAACACCACCGACGTCAGATAGAACGTGCCGATCAGCTTGAGCAGCGGCACCAGCGAGCCGACGCCGTACTTGCCGATCGTGAACGCCATCGCGCCGAAGGCACCGATCGGCGCGAGTTTCGTGACGATGTGCACGATGCCGAACAGCACGCGCGTCAGGCCGTCGATGAAGTCGGTGACGACGCGGCCGCGCTCGCCGAGGTGCGCGAGCACGCTGCCGAACAGCAGCGCGATCAGCAGGATCTGCAGGATTTCGCCCTGCGCGAACGCATCGACCATCGTGTTCGGGATGATGTGCATCAGGAAGTCGACCGTCGACTGTCCATGCGCCTTCGCCGCGTACGATGCGACGGCCTTGCCGTCGAGCGTCGCCGGATCGATGTTGAAGCCGACGCCCGGACGCAGGATGTGCGTGGCCGCGAGGCCGAGCAGCAGCGCGAAGGTCGACACGATCTCGAAGTACAGGAGCGCCTTGCCGCCGACGCGACCGACCTTCTTCATGTCCTCCATGCCGGCGATGCCGGTGACGACCGTACAGAAGATGATCGGGCCGATCACCATCTTGATCAGCTTGATGAAGCCGTCGCCGAGCGGCTTCATGTCGGTGGCGATCGCCGGGTAGTAGTGGCCGAGGATCACGCCGACGATGATGGCGAAGATCACCTGCACATAGAGCACTTTGTAGATGGGTTTCTTCTTCACGATGGTTCCTGCTGAAGTAGATGAGCCGGTGGAAACGGCGTCACGCGCGCGGACGAATGTCAGGGAAGTGCCACTCGCCCGCGCGGCTGCCGTGCCGCAACAAGCGATGCCTCAGGACGTCCGGAGGGGGAGGAAGGCAGTGGTCATCGATTGTCTCCTTGGTTTAATAGTCAGGCCGTGGGATTGGCCGTGCTTTTCATATCGCAAGGTCGATGCCAGGTCTTCGGAAGCCACCAAAGCATTGTTTTTATTGTATTTCCCATAATGCGGCAGGCAAGGAAATCCGGGATTCCGGATTTCCGGAAAGCATCCGTCCGGCGATCCGGACGAATGCCCCGTTTCATCAGACAACTCAGTGCTGGACGGCCCGGCTCGCGAGCACGCCCGTCTGCGCATAGAACTCCTGCTGCGCGAACGCGTCGCGCTCGCGCCGCGCGCGCTCGCCGCGATCCGCGAGCGAGCCGGCGACGATCCCGATGAACGCGAGCGGCACCGACACGAGTGCCGGATTGTCGAGCAATACCGGCGCGTGCGCGTGGTGCAGCACGTCGACCCATACCGACTTCGACAGCACCGTGAGCGCGACTGCCGACGCGAGGCCGAGGCCGCCGCCGAGCACCGCGCCGCGCGTCGTCATCCCGCGCCAGAAGATCGACATCGCAAGCACCGGGAAATTGGCGCTGGCGGCCACGGCCGCGACGAGGCCGACCATGAACGCGACGTTCACGTGCTCGAACAGGACCGACAGCGCGATCGCGATTGCCGACAGCCCGATCGTCGCCGTACGCGAGATGCGCATTTCCAGCCGCTCGTCGGGCTTGCCGCGCGCCCACATCTGCGCATACAGGTCATGCGAGATCGTGGTCGCGCCGGCGAGCGTGAGCCCGGCGACCACCGCGAGAATCGTCGCGAACGTGACGGCCGCGATGAAGCCGTAGAACCAGTTGCCGCCGACGGCCTGCGCGAGCTTCACCGCGACCATGTTCGAGCCGCCGAGCAGGTCGTGCGTCAGGTTGAAGGTGCCGTTCGCACCGAGCCGGAAGAATTCCGGATGCTGCGCGAGCAGCACGATCGCCGAGAAGCCGATCACGAAGGTCAGGAGGTAGAAGTAGCCGATGAAGCCGGTCGCATACAGCACCGACTTGCGCGCCTCCTTCGCGTTCGGCACCGTGAAGAAGCGCATCAGGATGTGCGGGAAGCCTGCCGTACCGAACATCAGCGCGATGCCGAGCGACAGCGCGTTGGCCGGATCGCGGATCAGCTTGCCCGGCCCCATGATCGACAGCGCGCCCGGATGCACGGCCACCGCGCGGCGGAACATCGCATCGACGCTGAAACCGAATTCGCCGAGCGCGAGCACCGCCAGCAGCGTCGCGCCGCACAGCAGCAGCACGGCCTTGATCATCTGGACCCAGGTCGTCGCGGTCATCCCGCCGAAGAACACGTAGACGACCATCAGCACGCCGACGATCAGCTCGGCCGTGCCGTACGACAGCCCGAACAGCAGCTGGATCAGCTTGCCCGCGCCGACCATCTGCACGACCAGGTACAGCACGACGATCGTCAGCGCGTTCGCGGACGTCAGCAGCCGGATCGGCCGCTGAGCGAAGCGGTACGCGACGACATCGACGAACGTGAACTTGCCGAGGTTGCGCAGCGGCTCGGCGATCAGGAACATCACGAACGGCCAGCCGACCAGGAAGCCGATCGAATAGATCAGCCCGTCGAAGCCGAACATGAACACCATGCCCGACAACCCCAGGAACGATGCGGCCGACATGTAGTCGCCCGCGATCGCGAGCCCGTTCTGCAGCCCGGTGATACCGCCGCCGGCCGTATAGAAGTCGCGGGTCGAGCGCGTGCGGCGCGCGGCCCAGCGCGTGAGCGCGAGCGTCGCGAACACGAACGCGAAGAACATCGCGATCGCCACCGGGTTCAGCTCGACCTTGTCGGGCATCGGCCCCGCGACGCCCGTCGCGTCGGCGGTGGAGGAAACGAGAGCGGCCAGCGCGCCGAGCGCGCGCGAAGTGCGTTGCATGTCGGCCTCCGTCACGAACGCTGCAGGATCGCGTCGACGCGGCGGTCGAACGCACGGTTCGCGCGCAGCACGTAGCATGCGGTCAGGCCGATCGCGACCAGGATGATCGCGACGCCCGCGACGATCCCGACCGTGGTCGTCGCGCCGCGGTACAGCGGCGCGGCCAGCACGTGCGGCGCAAGCGCGACGAGCAGGATGAAGCCGTAATAGGTCGCGATCATCAGCGCCGTCAGCGTGAAGCTGAAACGGCGCCGTGCCCGCACGAGCTGCTGGTAGTCACGGCGAGCCGTGACCGATTCGATGACGGAAAGCTCCATGGTGTCTCCAATGTCTCCTCGTCGTTTCGCGAGAAGTGTCTTGTGGATGGCCGGCGCGTCAACCGATCCGCCCGCGCCACGGCGGCGGAAAACCTGCGTTACACGATGCGATCCGTACGCAGCCGCGCAACGTCCTCCGGCGACATCCCGAGCCAGCCGCCGAGCACCGCATCCGTGTCCGCGCCGAGCACCGGTGGCGCACCGCGCACCGGCAGCCGCGCTCCATCGAAGCGGTACGGCGGCGCGAGCACGTCGACGCCGCCCGCGACCGGATGCGGCTGGCGCGTGACGAGGCCCGCGCGGGTCGCGCGTTCCGACGTCAGCGCCTCGTGCAGCCCGAGCACTTCGCCGCACGGAATACCCGCGCCGGCGAGCGCGGCGAGCAGCGTCGCGCGCGGCCGGCGCGCGAGTTCGCGGCGAATTTCAGGGAGCAGGTCGGCGCGGTTCCGCGAGCGGCCGAGGTTGGTCTTGAAGCGTTCTTCGGCGGCGAGGTCGGGCCGCTCGATCACATCGCAAAATCGCGCGAACTGCGTGTTGTTGCCGACCGTGATCACGAGCGGGCCGTCGGCCGCGTCGAACACGCCGTACGGGACGATCGACGGATGCGCGTTGCCGTAGCGCGGCGGATCCTCGCCCGTGAGCAGCGCATCGAGCCCGTAGTACGCGGTGATCATCAGCCCGCAGTCGAACAGCGCCATCTCGATCTGCCGCCCGCGGCCCGTCGCATGGCGCTCGTACAACGCGGCGAGGATCGCCTGCGCCGAATACATGCCGGTGAACAGGTCGACCGCCGCGACACCGAACTTCAGCGGCGGCTGGTCGGCCTCGCCGTTCAGCGCCATCAGCCCTGCCTCGCCCTGCACGACGAGGTCGTAGCCGGGCCGCGCGGCCTCCGGGCCCGAACGGTCGTAGCCGGAGATCGCGCAATGCACGAGCCGCGGATTGAGCCCGGCCAGCGCGTCGTAGCCGAGCCCAAGCCTTTCCGCGCCGCCGCACTTGAAGTTGTGGATCAGCACGTCGGCCTGCACGGCCAGTTCGCGCGCGATGCGCTGCCCGGCTTCGGTCTGCAGGTCGACGCAGATCGAGCGCTTGCTGCGGTTCACGCTGTTGAAGTACGTCGTCTCGGTATTGCCGACCCGCAGCCCCCAGTCGCGCGTGTCGTCACCGCGAGCCGGATGCTCGACCTTGATCACTTCCGCGCCGAAATCGGCGAGCACCATCGCGCTCCACGGGCCCGCGAGCACGCGCGAGAAATCGAGCACCTTAACGCCGGCCAGCGGTAGCGCGCGCGGTTCGTTCGTCATGCCTGTCTCCTCCATTCGCGGGGTTTGCGCTTACTGCTTCGACAGCGCGATATAGCGCGCGAGATGATGATCCTCGTCGCCGAGCTGGTGATCGATCATCACGAGCCGCTTCGCGTAGTGCGACAGCGGCAGCTCCCAGGTCATCCCGATCCCGCCGTGCAGCTGGATGCTTTCTTCCGCCACCAGCGTGCCGATCCGGCCGATGCTGAACTTGGCCGCCGCAAGCGCACGCTCGCGCGGCGCGTGCGGTGCATCGAGCTGCGCGGCTGCATTGATCACCGCCGAGCGCGCCTGCTCGATTTCGAGCAACAGGTCGGCCATCCGGTGCTGCAGCGCCTGGAAGCTGCCGATCGGGACCCCGAACTGTTTGCGCGTGCGGAGATACTCGAGCGTCGCCTCCTTCGCGACGTCCATCGCGCCGAGCGCCTCCGCCGACAGCGCGAGCAGCCCGTAGCCGAGCACGCGTTCGAGCAGCGCCGCGCCCGCCTCTCCATCGAGTTCGCCGAGCGCGGCATCGGCCGGCAACGCGACGCGATCGAAGCGCACTTCCGCCGCGCGGCCGCCGTCGATCTTCCGGTAATCACGCAGCGACACGCCCGGCGCGTCGGCCGGCACGACGAACAGGCCGATGCCGGCTGCGTCGTCGTCCTGGCCGGACATGCGCGCGCTGACGACGAAGAACGCCGCCTGCGCGGCCTGGTCGACCACGCCCTTCGCACCCATCAGCACCCAGCCGTCGGCCGAGCGCTCGGCGCGCGTGCGCACGGTCGTCAGTTCGTAGTGCGAGCCCGGCTCGTCATGCGCGAACGCGGCGCTCGCGCTGCCGTCGATCAGCGCCGCGAGCTTGTCGGCGTGTGCGGGCCCGCCCGCGAGCGACAACGCACGGCCCGCGAGCAACGCGCCGAGGAACGGCTCGACGACAAGCCCGCGCCCGAGGCATTCGAACACCACGGCGATGTCGAAGCCTGCGCCGCCGAAGCCGCCATCGGCTTCGGGAAACAACGCGCCGACCGCGCCGAGCTCGGCAAAACGCTGCCACATCGTGCGATCGAAGCCTTCGGCCGACTGCGCGATGCGATCGCGAACCGGGAATGCATACTGTTCGGCGATGAAGCGGTTCAAGGTGTCCGCCAGCATCCGGCGGTCTTCTGTGTGCTGGAAATCCATCCTCGCGTCCCTCGTTACAGCCCGAGCATCATCTTCGCGATGATGTTCTTCTGGATCTCGTTCGAGCCGCCGAAGATCGACAGCTTGCGGTTGTTGAAGTACTGCCGCGCGGCGCTCGCGGCCTCGTCAGGGCCGACCGGCTCGCCGTCGTAGCTGGCGTCGAGCGCATCGTCGACGAACGGCTGCGCGTATGGCCCCATCGCGCGGCGCATCAGCGCGGTGATCTCCTGGCGGATCTGCGTGCCGCGGATCTTCAGCATCGAGCTTTCCGCGCCCGGCACGCCGCCGCCCGCGACCGCGGCCAGCACGCGCAGGTTGGTCGTGCGCATGTTCTCCAGCTCGATCTCGACGCGCGCGACGCGCGCCGCGAAGAACGAATCGTCCGCGAGCGGCCGGCCGTTCTTCGTGACCTTCGCGGCGACCGCACGCAGCCGCTCGAGCGCGGCCGTCGAGAAGCCGATCCCGGCGATGTTGGTGCGCTCATACGTGAGCAGGTATTTCGCGTAGGTCCAGCCGCGGTTCTCTTCGCCGACCAGGTTTTCCACCGGCACGCGCACGTCGGCGAAGAACACTTCGTTTACCTCGTGCTCGCCGTCGAGCGTGATGATCGGGCGCACTTCGACGCCTGGCGTATTCATGTCGATCAGCAGGAAGCTGATGCCCTCCTGCTTGCGCACGTCGGTCGCGGTGCGCACGAGACAGAAGATCATGTTCGCGTAGTGGCCGAGCGTGGTCCACGTCTTCTGGCCGTTCACGACGTAATGATTGCCGTCGCGCACCGCGCTGGTCTTCACCGATGCGAGATCGGAGCCGGCGCCCGGCTCCGAATAGCCCTGGCACCACCAGTCGGTGCCATCGAGAATGCGCGGCAGCCAGTGACGCTTCTGCGCGTCGTTGCCGTACTTGATCAGCAAGGGCCCGAGCATGTTCAGGCCGAACGGCACGATGCGCGGCGCCCCCGCAAGCGCGCATTCGTTGTCGAACAGGAACTTCTGCGCGACGCTCCAGCCGGGGCCGCCATATTCGCGCGGCCAGTGGCTCGCGAGCCAGCCGCGTGCATTGAGGATCGCGTGCCATTCGCGCATGTCGTCGCGCGTCAGATGCAGGCCGCCCTTCACCTTGCGCGCGGTGCGCGCGGGCAGTTCGGCTTGCAGGAAGCGCTGCACGTCGGCGCGGAACGCTTCCTCTTCGGGAGTGAAATTAAGATCCATCGTGGGTCCGTTGCGAATGCGGTTGGCGTTCAGTCGACACGGTTCAGGCTCGCAAAATCCGCGCCGCGCTCAACCAGCTCGACGAGCAGCGGCGAAGGCTTCCAGAACAGCGGATCTTCTTTCGCGAACGCGCGGATGTCGGCGAGCACGTTCGCGAGGCCGACGGTGTCCGCGTAGTGCATGGGGCCGCCGCGATAGCGCGGGAAGCCGTAGCCGTACAGGAACACCGCGTCGACGTCGAGCGGACGCAGCGCGATCTTCTCGTACACGACGTTCGCGCCTTCGTTGATCATCGCGGCGAGGTAGCGGCGCAGGATCTCGTCGTCGCTGAATTCGCGCGGCGTGACGCCCTTCTTCGCACGTTCTTCCGCGACGATCGCCTCGACTTCCGGGTCCGGCGTACCGACGCGCGCACCGCCCGGATACAGGTAATAGCCGCGCCCCGTCTTCTGCCCGAACCAACCGCGCTCGCACAGCCGGTCCGAAATCTCCACGTAGCGCGCGCGCGGATCGCGCGTCGCCGCGCGGCGCTTGCGGGTCGCCCAGCCGATGTCGCCGCCCGCGAGGTCGACAACCTGGAACGGCCCCATCGGGAAGCCGAATTCGCGCACCGCGCGATCGATCCGGTACGGCGACGCGCCGTCTTCCATCAGGTAGTCGGCCGCGGTGCGGTAGACGGCTAGGATCCGGTTGCCGATGAAACCGTCGCACACGCCCGCGCGCACCGGCGTCTTCTTCATCTGTTTCGCGAGCGCGAACGCGGTCGCGACGACGTCCGCACTCACGCGCGCCGGCACGACGATTTCGAGCAGCTTCATCACGTTGGCCGGCGAGAAGAAATGCAGGCCGATCACGTCGGCCGGCCGGTCGGTGCCGGCCGCCAGCTCGTCGATGTCGAGATACGACGTGTTGGTCGCGAGCACCGCGCCCGGCTTGCACGCGCGCGCGAGTTCGGCGAACACGGCCTTCTTCACCGCCATGTCCTCGAACACGGCCTCGATCACGACGTCGGCCTGCGCGAGCGCGTCGTACGACGTGCTGCCCTTGAAGCGCGCGAGCCGCGCCGCGTGCGCGGCCGGCGTCATGCGGCCCTTCGCGACGAGGCCGTCGTACACCTTCTCGACATGTGCGCGGCCGCGCGCGAGCGATGCTTCGTCGCGTTCGATCATCGTCACCGGCAGCCCGGCATCAAGCGCCGCGACCGCAATGCCCGCGCCCATCGTGCCGCCGCCGATCACGCCGATCCGCTCGACCGGGCGCGCGCTCGCGCGGCGCGCCTCGGGCGCCTTCGCGGCTTCGCGTTCCGCGAAGAACGCGTGCACGAGGCCCGCGCGCTGCGGGCTGTCGAGGCATTGCAGGAACAGGCTGCGCTCGAGCTTCATCCCGGCGTCGAACGGCTGCGTGAGCGCGGCCTCGACCGCGTCGACGATCTTCGCCGGCGAGAAGAGGCCACGCGACTTCTTCGGCAGTTCGGCGCGCGCCGCGTCGATCGCGGTCTGCGCGGCCGCGCGATCCGCGAGGCCGTGCGCATCGCGCGTGCGACGCACCGGCGCGCCGAGCGACACGAGTTCCTGCGCGTAGGCGAGCCCTTCGGCAAGCGTGTCGTCGCTGCGCGCGACGCGATCGACGAGGCCGAGCGCGAGCGCTTCGTCCGCGCTCGCGTGGCGCCCCGTCAGCATCAGGTCGAGCGCAGCCTTCGCGCCGATCAGGCGCGGCGCGCGCTGCGTGCCGCCGGCGCCGGGCAGCAGGCCGAGCGTGACTTCGGGCAACCCGAGCTTCGAGCCGGGCACCGCGAGCCGGTAATGCGCGGCGAGCGCAACCTCGAGGCCGCCGCCAAGCGTCGCGCCGTGCAACGCGACCACGACCGGCTTCGCGCTCGACTCGATCCGCTCGCACACGTCGGGCAGCGACGGCGGAACCGGCGGCTTGCCGAATTCGCGGATGTCGGCACCCGCGATGAAGTTGCGGCCGGCGCCGACGATCAGCACCGTGCGGATCGCGTCGTCGGCCTGCGCGGCGTCGAGCGCATCGGCGAGGCCGCGCCGCACATCGGCGGACAGCGCGTTGACGGGCGGATGGTCGATCGTGACGACAAGCACCTTGTCGCGCCGTTCGCGCGTGACCGTGCCGGCCGCGGGGCTGGCGGGGGAAGCGGTGGAATTCATCGTGTCTCCAGTGCGGTGCGCCGCGCGGGGCTGCGGGACGAGCCGGCAGGGCCGGTTCCCGATCGGGGCCCGCGCGGCGCGGGAAACGCGCCAGCGTGGTCGCCGGGCATGACTCGATTCTCGATTGATCGAGATTCATTGACAATTCCCGCATGACTTTACAAGCTGTCAAGTCTGCCTTGACACCGAATGTTTTCCGACCGTTAAACGGGACGGATCAGGAGACACCGCGCATGGACCTGAACGCACTGACGCTGCTCGTCGAGATTCTCGACGCGGGCAATCTGAGCAAGGCCGCGCAACGGCTCAAGATGAGCCGCGCGAACGTCAGCTACCGGCTGAACCAGCTCGAACGCTCGATCGGCCAGCAGCTCGTGCGCCGCACGACGCGCCGCATCGAGCCGACCGAGATCGGACTGAAGCTGTACGAGCACGGCCGGCGCATCCGCAACGAGTTGCTCGCCGCGCAGGAATCAGTGACGACGCTCGGCCAGGACCTGCAGGGCCGTGTGCGGCTGTCGGTGCCGAGCGGCTACGGGCAGATGGTGATGTCGGACTGGCTGCTCGCGTTCAAGCGGCTGTATCCGGGCATCGTGCTCGACGTCGTGTTCGAGAATCGCGTGGAAGACCTGATGCGCGACGAGATCGACATCGCGGTGCGGGTGATGCCGGAACCGCCGCAGAACCTCGTCGCGCGCGACATGGGTGCCGTGCGCTACGTCGCGTGCGCGTCACCCGCGTTCGCGGCCGCGCACGGGATGCCCGCGAGCCTCGGCGCGCTGGCCGCGGCGCCGGTCGTCACCGCGACGGTGCTGGGCCGGCAGTTGCGGATCGCCGCGTATCTCGGCGACGAACGCCATGAGGTACTGCTCGAACCCACGCTGATTTCGGAGAACTTCCTGTTCCTGCGCCAGGCGATCCTCGCCGGGATCGGCGTCGGCATCGTGCCCGACTACGTGATGCAGGACGACATCCGGCACGGCGCCGTCGTCACGTCGCTCGACGCGTACCGCCTCAGCATCTTCGGCACGCACATGTACATGCTGTACATGCCGAACCGGCACCATACGCGCGCGACGTCGACGTTCATAGAGTTCATCCTCGAACAGGCCGGAAAGACCGGCCGGGGCGGGCCCGGCGGGATCCGTCAGGGTTTCCTGTCGGGTGACAATCCGCCGGCCGCGCGGCGACAATAGCGCGCCGCCCGTGCGGAGCGCGTGCCGCGCACACGCCGCCGCCTTCGAATTCACCGTTGCCGAGGGTTCCATGTTCGACCGGATTCGTCCGCATTCGCGTCCCCCGACGCTAGTCGCCGCGCTCGCGCTCGTCGCGCTCGTCACGTTCAACGCCGGCTGCACGTCCCCGTCCGCGCCGTCGGGCGCCGTCGTCCCGGTTGCCGCCGCGTCCGGCGTCGCGGTGCCGCTGCCCGGCGTTCACGCGCCCGAACTGTCGTCCGGCTGGACCGACAAGCCTGGCTGGACCTCGCAGCACTTCATGATCGCGGCCGCGAACCCGCTCGCGACGCAGGCCGGCTACGACATGCTGAAGGCCGGCGGCACCGCGATCGACGCGGCGATCGCGACGCAGATGGTGCTCGCGCTCGTCGAGCCGCAATCGTCGGGGCTCGGCGGCGGTGCGTTCATGCTGTACTTCGACGGCAAGGCAACGCAAGCGTACGACGGCCGCGAAACCGCGCCGGCCGCCGCGACCGATCGCCTGTTCTACGGGCCGACCGGCCAGCCGATGGGGTTCTACGAAGGTGTCGTCGGCGGGCGTTCGGTCGGCACGCCGGGCGTGCTGCGCATGCTCGACGCCGCGCACCGCGCGCACGGCAAGCTGCCGTGGCGCCGGCTGTTCCAGCCCGCGATCCGGCTCGCCGAGCACGGCTTCGCGATCAGCCCGCGCCTGGCGATGCTGATCGCGAACGACAGGTACCTGAGCAGCGATCCGGCCGCGCGTGCGTACTTCTACAACAAGGACGGCACGCCGAAGGCGGCCGGCACGGTGCTGAAGAACCCCGCGCTCGCGACCGTGCTGCGCCAGGTCGCCGACCGCGGCGCGAGTGCGTTCTACACCGGCGCGATCGCGCGCGACATCGTCGCGAAGGTGCGCAAGCATCCGACCAATCCGGGCCTGCTGTCGCTGCAGGATCTCGCGCGCTACAAGGCGAAGGTGCGTGCGCCGCTGTGTACCGATTACCGGCGCTCGGTCGTCTGCGGGATGCCGCCGCCGTCGTCGGGCGGCCTCGCGATCGCGCAGATGCTCGGCATCCTCCAGGCGATGCCCGACTGGCAGCAGATCGGCGTGCAGAAGCCGGTACGCACCGAACTGGGCTACGAGCCGACGCCGTTCGCCGCGCACCTGTTCAGCGAGGCCGGGCGCCTCGCGTATGCGGACCGCGCGCGCTACGTCGCCGATCCCGATTTCGTGCCGCTGCCGGGCGGCAGCTGGGCGAGCCTCACCGACAAGACCTATCTCGCGCAGCGCGCACGCCTGATCGGCGACAACAGCATGGGCGTCGCGCAGGCCGGCACGCCGCAGGGCGCGACGCTCGCGATGGCCGATGACCGCAGCCCCGAATTGCCGTCGACGTCCGACATCGCGATCGTCGATCGCTACGGCCAGGCGCTGTCGATGACGACGAGCATCGAAGACGCGTTCGGTTCGCGGCTGATGGTGCGCGGCTTCATGCTGAACAACCAGCTCACCGATTTCTCGTTCGTGTCGAGCGAGAACGGCCGGCCGGTCGCGAACCGCGTGCAGCCAGGCAAGCGGCCGCGCTCGGCGATGTCGCCCGAGCTGGTGTTCGACCAGAAGACGAAGCAGGTGACGATGATCGTCGGTTCGGCCGGCGGCCCCGCGATCATCAATCACGTCGCGAAGGCGCTGATCGGCGTGCTCGACTGGGGGATGACGATGCAGCAGGCGATCGCGCTGCCGAACTTCGGGTCGATGAACGGGCCGACGCAGCTCGAGCGCGGACGCGTATCGGATGCGCTCGTCGATGGGCTGAAGGGCCGCGGGCATGACGTGCAGCTCGTCGAGATGAACTCGGGACTGCAGGGAATTCAGCGGTTGAACGTGCAGGGGCAGACGGTGTGGTTCGGCGGCGCCGATCCGCGGCGCGAAGGGGTGGCGATGGGGGAGTGAGCGTACCCGTGCGCGGCGGCGCAGCACGCCGCGCGAAACCATTCGTCCGCCCATCCGTGGCGATATACCGACTCGTCTTACGCGCGTCGCGCGCGTCCCGCCTTTCGACCCGGTCCGACCACGATATGGTGCACCGCGCTCGATATCGAGTCCCATCCCCCGCCCCGTCAATTCCGTACTTGTCTGATCGACGACATATACGTCGCTCCGTATAGTCGTCCGCTCGAGTCGCAGACACCTCATCCCGGCATCCCGTTCGCAACGGCGATGCGCTCCGGTGCAGACGAAGCCTATTGCCGCCGTCTCGGGCTGTGTATGCGAAATCAAGCCATCAAATAATAAGGAGTACGATTCATGACCCACACCATCTCCACGCCTTCTGGCCGCGAGCGTGTCCGCTCGTGTATTGCGACGCGCCCGCCGCGCCTGTCCGCGCTCGCCTTCTCGCTCGTCGCGTTCGCCTCGGGCTACAGCTATGCAGCGGCCCCCAGTCTGACCCTGGACAACCTTGTCATCATTGAAGGCTATACCCCGCTAACCAGCGCAACGGGCGCAGGTTCGATCGCCCTTGGCGCCGGCGCGCAGGCGAAAGGTGAGAGCGGTGCCGATTACTCGGCGATCGCAATTGGCGCAGAAGCAATCGCCGACGGACGCTCCACGATCGCCATCGGCGAAGGAGCAAACGTTCACGGCGATCGCTCGAGCGCGCTCGGCGTCGGGTCGAACGTCAAAGCGAACCGCGCGCTCGCACTCGGCGCGGATGCGGCGGTCACCGCGCACGACGCAGTCGCGCTCGGACAAGGCAGCGTCGCCGACCGAGGCAACACGGTGTCGATCGGCAAGAGCGGCAACGAGCGCCAGCTCGTCAATCTTCGCGCCGGCACGACGGACACCGACGCGGTCAACCTGTCCCAGCTCAGGCCGGTCGTCGAAGCGCTCGGCGGAGAAGCCACGATCAACGCGGACGGGAGCGTGCGCGGCCCGAACTACAAGATCGACGGCCGGTCGTTCAGCGATGTCGGCAGCGCACTGACGAATCTGGACGAACGGGCCAAAGCCAGCGCGCAATCGATCACGACGCTCGACGGCCGCGTAACGAACGTCGAAGGCGAAGTCAAATCCATCCGCGTCGACGTCGACGATCTCGGCACGCGCCTCAACAACGGCATCACCGGCCTCGTGCGCCAGGATCCCGCGAGCCTCGCGATCTCGATCGGTGCGGACAAGGGCGGCGCGTCGGTGAGCGTCGCCGGTACGGACGGCACGCGCGTGCTGACCGGGCTGTCCAACGGTGTCGACGACACCGACGCCGTGACCATCGCGCAGTTGAAGGCGACCGGCCTGATCGATCCGAACGGCAAACAGCTCGGCGCCCTCGCGTACGACGACCTGACGCTCGGCCGCGCGACGCTCGGCGGTGTCGGCGGTACGCTGCTGGCCAACGTCGCGCCCGGCATGATCGCAGCGGGCAGCATGGAGGCCGTCAACGGCGGGCAGCTCTTCACGATGCAGCAGAAGATCGACTTGCTCGATACGCGCCTGACGAACTTCGAGAACGACAAACCCGCTCCCCCTCCCCCTCCGCCCGGCGGCAATCACGGCAACGACTTTGCGCAGTTCGGCGATGGCTCCGGCGCAACGGGCAAGAACTCGATCGCGCTCGGACAGAACGCGAAGGCGTCCGGCGACGAAAGCGTCGCGCTCGGCACCAACTCGACGGCATCGGGCAAGAACTCGGTCGCACTCGGCAACAACTCCGTTGCCGACCGCGACGACACGGTCTCCGTCGGCGCGCCCGGTCAGGAGCGGCAGATCACCAACGTCAAGGCCGGCACCGCCCCGACCGATGCCGTAAACGTTCAGCAATTGCGCGACCAGATCGGCGGTGTGCGTAACGACATCGACCACTATCGCCGTGACGCCAGCGGCGGCATCGCGTCCGCCCTCGCAATCGCGAACCTGCCGCAAGCGTCGCTGGCGGGTGAAAGCATGGTCTCGATCGCCGGCGGCACGTATAGCGGGCAGTCGGCCGTCGCATTCGGCCTGTCCACCGCCACGCGCAACGGGCGCTGGGTGGTCAAGGCATCCGGCTCCACCAATACGCGCGGCACGGTCGCGATCGGCGCCGGCGCAGGTTATCGCTGGTAAGCCAGCGCGACACGGCCGTCGATATCACGCGATCAGGGGCCTGGCTTCGCTCGGTGCGAAGCCAGGCCCCTTTTCCGTTTGCTGCGCGGAGCGACTGACCTTCGCCACGCCCCGTTACGGCCCGCGACCTATCCTCGCCCCTTCCACGGCACAACCCGCCGCTCGACCCAGCGCATCGCGAGATCGAACAGCCACGCGATCGCGCCAATGATCAGGATCCCCATCACGACGATGTCGGTGCGCAGGAAGCTCGATGCATTGAGCACCATCTGCCCGAGCCCGGCCGTCGCGGCGACCATCTCGGCCGCGACGAGCGTCGTCCAGCCGAAGCCGATCGCGATCCGCAGCCCGGTGAGGATTTCCGGCAGCGCGGCCGGCAGCACGACGTGGCGCACGATCTGCGCGAAGCTGCCGCCGAGCGAATACGCGGCATTGATCTGCTCGACCGTCGCCGCGCGCACGCCGGCGCGCGCCGCCATCGCGATCGGCGCGAAGCACGCGAGGAAGATCACGACCAGCTTCGCCGTTTCGTCGATGCCGAACCAGATCACGACGAGCGGCAGGTACGCGAGCGGCGGCAGCGGGCGGTAGAACTCCAGCAGCGGATCGAGCACACCGCGCGCGATGCGGCTCACGCCCATCAAGATACCGGCCGGCACGCCGATCGCGGTCGCGAGCGCGAACGCGCCGAACACGCGCGCGGCGCTCCACAGCAGATGCTCCGACAACGGCAGGCCGCCCTGAATGCGGCCGTGCCACGCGTCGACGAACGCCGTCCACACCGCTTCCGGCGCGGGCAGGAACAGCGGCGGCAGCCACTGCCGATGCGTCGCGACCCACCACAGCACGGCCAGCGCCGCGACCGTCGCCGCGCTCAAGGCCGCCGTCTTCCCCTGCCCCGGCAACCGGTAGCGATGCGACGCACGCGCCGGGAGCGTTGCATCGCGCCGCTGCGTGCCGCGCTCGTTTTCTCCGAACCCGGTGGCCGCTCGATCGGCCGCCCAGGAATCCTGCGTGCTCATGTCGTCCTGCCTGTGCAAAGTACTGATCCGGCCGCGCCCGACGGACGTGCCCTGCCGCGCGAACTCGCGCATCACGCCGTCTCCCCGACCGGCTCGTCGCGATGCAGATACGCGATCAGCCGCTCGCGCCACGCGATGAAATCCGGCGACGACTTCACCGCGCGTGCATCGCGCGATTCGACGTAGCGCCGCGCGAACGGCAGCTCGAACGTCTCCGCGATACGCCCTGGCCCGGGCGTCATCACGACGAGACGCGTCGCGAGGAACAGCGCCTCCTCGACGTCGTGCGTGATGAAGAACACCGTCTTGCCGGTGCGCGCCCACACGTCGAGCACGAGCGCCTGCATCGTGCCGCGCGTCATCGCGTCGAGCGCGCCCATCGGCTCGTCCATCAGCAGCACGCGCGGATCGCTCGCGAGCGCCCGCGCGATGCCGACGCGCTGCTGCATCCCGCCGGACAGTTCGTACACGCGCGCATGCGCATGGCGCTCGAGCCCGACGAGCGCGAGCATCTCGCGCGCCCGTGCATCGCGTTCGGCCTTCGACACGCGCGCGAAGCGCAGCCCGAGCGCAACGTTCTCGAGCACGTCGAGCCACGGCAGCAGCGCGTATTTCTGGAACACGACACCGCGATCGGCACCGGGGCCCGTGACCGGCACGCCGTCGACGCGCACGTCGCCCGTCGTCGGCGCGACGAAACCGGCCATGCAGTTCAGCAGCGTCGTCTTCCCGCACCCGGACGCGCCGAGCGCGACGACGAATTCACCGGACTCGATGCGCAGGTCGACGCGCGCGAGCGCCTGCGTCGTCGGCCGGCCGCGCTCGCCCGGATAGGAGACCGATACCTGACGGACTTCCAGCGTGCTCATGATCGTGGGCTCCGCGATGAGTTTCCCGAGTTATCCGAATGGCCGTGCTTAGCGCGCGGCCTTCTGCACGAACTGCGGATCGACGCCGACCGAGTAATCGGCGAGCACCGTCTGGATCGTGCCCTGCGATTTCAGGAACGCCGCGGTGGCCGCGAGCGACTTCGCGGCGCCCGACTGCGCGCCGCCGCCGAGCCACGTCGGCGACGCCTGCTCGGCCAGCGTCGGGAATGCGTAAAGCGCGAGGCCCGCCGGCACGTCCTGCGCGTTCGCGCCAGACACCTTCGCGACCGCCGCGACCTGCGGCGAGCCGACCTTCCACGCAGCCGCGTGCGCACGGTAATCGGCGTCGGCCGATGCAAGCACCTTCACGAAGCGCGCGACGAACTCCGGGTTCTCGCGCGCGAACTTGCGGCTCACGACGAAGCCGTCGAAGGTCGCCTTGCCGCTTTCCTTCGCGACCTGGCCCGACGTCGTCAGCACCGTGCCCGACTGCTTGACCTTCGCGAGCACCGGATCCCAGATGTAGGTCGCGTCGATATCGCCGCGCGCCCATGCAGCCGCGACTTCGGGCGGACGCAGGTTGACGATCTTCACGTCGTTCGGATTGACGCCCGCGGCCTGCAGCGCGACGAGCGTATGGAAATGCGACGTCGACACGAACGGCACGCCGATCTTCTTGCCCTTCAGCGCGGCGACGCTGGTCACGCCCGAGCCGTTGCGCGCGACGAGCGCCTCGGCGTCGTTGATGTTGTCGAGCACCCAGAACAGCGAGATGTCGAGCCCCTGCGACAGGCCTGCCGCGATCGGGCTGGAGCCGGCTTCACCGAGCTGCACGGAGCCCGACGCGAGCGCGCGGATCACGTCGGCGCCGCTGTCGAGCTTGCGGAACGTGACCTTGTAGCCGGTCGCCTTTTCGACTTCACCGCTCGCCTGCGCGTAGCGCCACGGCACGACCATGTCCTGGTACGCGATCACGACCTCGCGCGATTCGGCGTGCGCCGCGCCGAGCGTGGCAAAGGTGGTCAGCGCGACGACGGCGCGGCGGATGAAGCTGAAACGGGACATGCGGCTCTCCTTCGAATGCTGGCATTGCTGCGGGAGAGCCGACTTTACGAGCTTTGCGCGCGACGGGAGCGAACTTATCCTGCGAAGCTATCGATGGCGTTACAGCTTTGCTTTTCATGCTTTATTGGATCGTGCGTTCGGTCGGATGGCGATTGTCGTGCGAAGACGCGGGCAGCGGCCGCGCCAACGAAAAAGCCCGCAAGCTGCGGGCTTTTTGACTGCGGGACATCTGCAGATGGAGGCGAATGCGGCGCTCAGACCACCCCGGCCCCATGCGCCTGCAGATCGGCGTGATAGCTCGAGCGCACCATCGCGCCCACGGCAGCGTGCGTGAAGCCCATCTTGTAAGCCTCTTCCTCGTACATCCTGAACGTATCCGGATGCACGTATGCACGCACCGGCAGGTGGTGCTCCGACGGCTGCAGGTACTGGCCGATCGTCAGCATGTCGACGTCGTGCGCGCGCAGGTCGCGCATCACCTGCAGGATTTCCTCTTCGGTCTCGCCGAGGCCGACCATCAGCCCCGACTTCGTCGCGACGTCCGGATGCTGCGCCTTGAAGTCCTTCAGCAGCTTCAGCGAGTGCGCGTAGTCCGAACCCGGGCGCGCTTCCTTGTACAGGCGCGGCACCGTTTCGAGGTTGTGGTTCATCACGTCGGGCGGCGCCGCGTTCAGGATCGAGATCGCGCGGTCGAGACGGCCGCGGAAGTCCGGCGTCAGGATTTCAATGCGCGTTTCCGGCGACTGCTCGCGCACTTCGCGGATGCACTCGACGAAGTGCGCCGCGCCACCGTCGCGCAGGTCGTCGCGATCGACGCTCGTGATCACCACATACTTCAGCTTCAGCGCCGCGATCGTGCGCGCGAGGTTCTTCGGTTCGTCGGCGTCGAGCGGATCGGGACGCCCGTGGCCCACGTCGCAGAACGGGCAGCGGCGCGTACACTTGTCGCCCATGATCATGAACGTCGCGGTGCCCTTGCCGAAGCATTCGCCGATGTTCGGGCAGCTCGCTTCCTCGCACACGGTATGCAGGTTGTGCTCGCGCAGGATCGTCTTGATCTCGTTGAAGCGCGAGCTGCCGGTGGCCGCCTTCACGCGGATCCACTCCGGCTTCTTCAGCTTCTCGATCGGAATCACCTTGATCGGGATGCGCGCCGTCTTCGCCTGCGCCTTCTGTTTGGCGGTCGGATCGTAGGCCGGGGTCGCGGCCGAGTCGGCCGGTGCGGGGGAAGCGGTAACGTCAGTCATTCGAATGTTCCAGTGCCTGCGGCTTGTCGGCGGCCGCGGATTCGCCATCGAGGTTGGCAATCAGACGACCCACCAGCGTGTGGGCGACGTCGTTCCAGTCGGCGGCAACCTCGAGGCTCGCCATGTCGACGGTTTCCAGTCCGGCATAGCCGCACGGGTTGATCGCGAGAAACGGGCGCAGGTCCATCTTCACGTTCAGGCTCAGCCCGTGATAGCTGCAACCGTTACGGATCTTCAGGCCCAGGGCCGCGATTTTCGCGCCTTCGTGCACGCCGGATGCCAGGTAGATTCCCGGCGCGCCCGCCTTGCGGACCGAAGCGAGATTATACGCCGCAAGGGTTTCGATCACGGCCTCCTCGATCTTCGTCACGAGCGTGCGCACCATCAGCTTGCGCCGGCGCAGGTCCAGCAGCAGGTAGACGACGATCTGGCCGGGGCCGTGGTAGGTGATTTGTCCGCCGCGGTCGACCTTCACGAGCGGCACGCCGCTGTCGGCCACCAGCAGGTGGGCCGGGTCGCCGGCCTGGCCGAGCGTGTAGACGGGCGGATGCTCGACAACCCAGATCTCGTCGCCGGTATCGGCCGTGCGCGTGTCGGTGAACGCGCGCATCGCGTCGAAACTCGCCTCGTAGGCCTCGCTGCCCCGCCAGCGCACGGTGACCGGCGACCCGGGCTGAACCGGGGACCCGGCGGGCGATTCGGAAACGGCAACAGGCTTGGGCACAATGGAAACCGGCGAGACGGACATGGGCGGTAGTTTACCGAAAACCCATGGGTCTCGCCGGCCCTGGAAAGGGACGGATCGTGCGTATCCGTCGGACGAAAGGTCCGTCAGACGGTGCGCCAGCCGTCGTGAAGCAGCGCGCGCACGCGATTGCGCAGTCGCGCGAGCCCGCCGAGCGCGACTTCCGCGGGCGGCCGCGACACCGAGAACGCGACGTGCGCGCCCTGCCCGCTTTCCGCGCTGAGCCACAAGCGCTCGCCGCGGCGCAGCTTGAGCGTCTCGCCGTCGACCAGGAAGTAGTCTTCGACGTCGTTGCTGCGCGTCGCCCAGACGGGTCCGCCTCGAACCGTCAGGCGCGTGCTGCGTTGCACCCGCATCGGTACGGTTTCGCCTGCCGGGATTTCGAACGTGATGCTTGAGGAAATTTCTTGCATGATCGACTCCGCCAATAAGTGCTTCGATGGCTACAATCGTAGTCATTTAAAGGCGCCCGACCAAACGACCAATTTTCACGTCGATGTGAGGAAAATTAGCAAATGGACCTCCGCCAGCTCCCTGCGCTGAATGCGATTCGCGCGTTTGAAGCCGCTGCCCGTCACGAGAATTTCTCCCGCGCCGCCGACGAACTGTTCGTCACGCACGGCGCGGTCAGCCACCAGGTGCGCGCGCTCGAGGAGGAGCTGGGCGTGCAGCTGTTCGCGCGCAACGGCAAGCGGCTATGCCTGACCGGCGCCGGCATGCGCTACGCGCAGCAGGTACGCACCGCGCTGATGATGCTGTCCGACGCAACACGCGAAGTGCGCGCGAGCGATCGCGACCGGCGGCTGGTGGTGTCGATGCTGTCGTCGTTCGCCGCGCGCTTCGTCACACCGCGCATCGGCACGTTCATCGAGCGGCATCCGGAAATCGACGTCGAACTGCAGTCGACCAACACGCTGACCGATTTCGCGCGCGACGACGTCGATCTCGCGATCCGCTTCGGCTTCGGTACCTATCCGGGGCTGCACGTCGAGCCGCTGTTCGACGAAGTGTTCTTTCCGGCATGCTCGCCGACGCTGAACGGCGGCAAGCTGCCGCAAACGCCGGCCGATCTCGTGCACTACAACCTGTTGCGCTCGGACGACGAGCTGTGGCGGCCGTGGTTCGACGCGGCGGGGCTCGACACGCTGACCGAGCCGAAACGCGGGATTCTGTACCAGGATTCGTCGAACCTGCTGCTGGCCGCGATCGACGGCCAGGGCATCGCGCTGGTGCGCCGCTCGCTCGCGGTGCACGACCTGCTCGACGGACGCCTCGTGCGCCTGTTCGACATCGACGGGCCGAGCCCGTGGCATTATTTTTTCGTGTGTCCGCCGCCGCTTCTGAACACGCCGCGCGTGCAGGCGTTCAGGACGTGGATTCTCGAGGAAGTCGCCAAGTTCAAGCTGCTGTGCGACGAGCTGGACGTGCGGCGCGCGGCGGGGAAGACCCCCGCCGAGTGCGCGCAGGAAGGAGGATGGAAGGGACTCAGAGCACGACTTTGACCATCGGATGGCCGGTCAGTGCGCGGTAGATGTTGTCGAGCTGTTCCTGGCTCGTCGCGCGCACGGTGATCGTGAGGCCGGTGTAGTTACCGCCGCTCGAGGCGCGCTCTTCGATCTTCTCGACGTCGATCTCGTTGTCGTGAACGGCCACGACCTTGAAGATCGTGTCCTTGAATTCCGGGTGCGCCTTGCCCATGATCTTGATCGGGAAATCGCACGGGAACTCCAGCAGCGACTCCTTCCGGGTATCGATCGCGCCGGTGACCTCGATGGTTTTGGTCGGTTCGCTCATCACTTTCTCCGGGTTAGGTCAAACTGTTCAAACTCGCGCGCTTTCGCGCGCTGGTACGCGTCGTACAACGCCGCGAATACGGGGCCCGGCTTGCCGCCCTTTACGGGCAGATCGTCGAGCGACGTAACGGGCAGAATTTCCTTCGTGGCCGACGTGATCATGATTTCGTCGGCCGAGCGCAGCTCGACCTCGCTGATCTCTCGCGCGACAAACGGAATCCCGCACTCGTCGGCCAACTGCTCGACCAGCGCATAGCGGATCCCTTCGAGGATCTTGTTGCTGCGCGGCGGTGCCATCAGCTCGCCGTTCTTCACGATCCACACGTTCGACGACGAACCTTCGGTCAGGTTGCCGTCGCGCAGTTGCAGCGTCTCGAACGCGTCGTGCTCTGCCGCATGCTGCGCCATCAGCACGTTGCCGAGCAACGAAATCGACTTGATGTCGCAATGCAGCCAGCGACGATCCTCGGCCGTCACGCAACGCACGCCCTGCGCGCGCTCTTCGTCCGGCGGCAGGCGCAGCGGGCTCGTCATCGCGAACACCGTCGGCACCGCATTCGGCGGGAACGCGTGGCCGCGCTTCGCGACACCGCGCGTCACCTGCAGGTAGACGAGCGCGTTGCTGTCGACGAGGCCTTCCGCGTTCGCGGCGAGCACGCGCTCGATCAACGCGCGCCAGCCGGCCGCGTCGTGCGGGTTGTCGATGCCGATTTTCTTCAGGCTGCGCGCGAGCCGGTCCAGATGCTGTTCGATCCGGAACGGCACGTGCGCGCCGTCATGCGCATAAACGGGCACGACTTCATACACGCCATCGCCGAAGATGAACCCGCGGTCGAGCACCGGGACACGGGCTTGCGACAGCGGCACCAGCTCCTCCTGCGACGACACGCTGAGGTAGACGATCGGTTCGAATTCGGCTTGGCTCATGGCTATACCAGATGGGGATGAAGTCGTAAAAACAAAGGCCCGTCGTGCTTACTTCTTCTTGCTGAACATCAGCAGGATCGAGTCCCAGATACGTCCGAAGATACCCGCTTCCGGCACGGCCTGCAGCGCGACGACCGGGAACTCCGACAGCGTCTTGCCGTCGGCGACGATCTTCACGGTGCCGACCTGCTGGCCTTGTGCGAGCGGCGCGATCAGCGGCGCGTTCACGTCGACTTCGGTCTTGACCTTGTCGCCGAGGCCGCGCGGCACGGTCGCCCACTGGTCGCTCTTCACGCCGACCTGCACGGTGTTTTCCTTGCCCTTGTAGATGCGCGGCGTCGACATCGCCTGGCCGCCCTTGAACAGGCGCACCGCATCGAACGCGCTATAGCCGTAGTTCAGCATCTTCATGCTGTCCTGCGTGCGCTCGCCTTCCTTCTGCTCGCCCATCATCACCGACACGAGGCGGCGCTGGCCGTCGACACCCGGGATCGCGCGCTTCGCCGACGCGATCAGGCAGTAGCCAGCCGCCTGCGTGTGGCCCGTCTTCAGACCGTCGACCGTCGGATCCAGCCACAGCAGCCGGTTGCGGTTGCCCTGGCGGATGTTGTTGTACTTGAACTCCTTCTCCGAGAAGATGCTGTAGTACTGCGGAAAATCACGGATCAGGTGCGCGGACAGCTTCGCGAGGTCGCCGGCCGTCGTGTAGTGGTTCGGGTCGGGCATGCCGTTCACGTCGGCGAAGTGCGTGCCCTTCATGCCGAGGCGCTGCGCCTCGTCGTTCATCATCGTGACGAACTGCCCTTCGCTGCCGCCGACCAGTTCGGCCAGCGCGATAGCGGCGTCGTTGCCCGACTGGATGATCATCCCGTACACCAGGTCGTGCACCGACACCGGCTTGTTCGCCTCGATGAACATGCGCGACTCGTCGCGGCCGACGCGGCGCACCGCATCGCTCGGCGTGACGATCTGCTCCATCGAGATCTTCTTCTTGTCGAGCGCCTCGAACACCAGGTAGGCCGTCATCAGCTTTGTCAGCGAAGCGGGTTCGACGCGTTCGTCGGCGTTGCCCGACGCGAGCACCGTGTTGCTCGTCGCATCGACGAGCACCCACGAGCGCGCGTTTACGCCCGGCGGCGGCACCGCGCCGGGCATGAAGGTCGCGGGCGCGCCGGTGAACTGCTCGGCGGCGGGCGCCGCATGCGCGGCCCGGGCCTTGGCGGCCGGCTTCGCCTCTGCGACGACGATCGTCGACGCGAGCGCGACGGGCAGCATCACGCCCAGCGCGACGTTACGCGCGGCGGTGCCGAAGGCGATGGAAGAAGCGAGGGACTTGAGGCCTTGGGGTGACAGACGCATGATCGATTCAGGCTGATGGCAGAAAGTGCGGCGCGAAACGCGCAGGGTTGAACGGCAAGGCGGCAGGCGTTTCGGCGATTCACCCGACTTCGTCGAGCGACACGAAACGCGCCGGTTGGACTCGTGCGGACGCGTTCGGTTCGCGGCCGTCGCGAGCGGGCGGACAGGCGGCGAAACGAGCGCCGCATGGGCCCAGCCGGGCCGCGGGCGACGCGAAATGCGGCCATTATACGTGGCCGCGAACAGCACTTTCGCGAACCGTGCGCCGGGTGGCCGCGCATCGGCTTCCAGAGGATAGCGCGGCTTCATGGCCGGCGATTGCGATCGAAGCCGCGCGAAAGGCGTGCGCAGGCAGTGCGCAAGTCGGGTTGCGCCGCGCGGCGGAGAACCGGTGCGACCGCCTAGAGCCCCGGTGCGCCCTGCTGCCTCGACGTGTTTCCGCCTGGCAACGCGCGGCACGACGGGCGGGCGACATCGGCACCGCACGCCCGGTCAGCGGATCAACGCCACGCGTCGACGATGATGCGCTTGAGCACGTGCAGCTTGCGATGGAAGAAATGCTCGGCGCCGGGAATCACGACGACCGGCAGCTCCTGCGGCCGCGCCCAGTCGTACACCGACGCGATCGGCACCGTGTCGTCGGTTTCGCCGTGGATCACGAGCGTGTTCTCGGGCACGTCGGCGACCTGCCAGCGGCTCGCGGCCGTGCCGACGAACACCATCCGCTCGATCGCCTCGCCCGCGTCGCGCACCCGCTTCGCGACGTGGGACAGCACGAAGGTGCCGAACGAGAAGCCCGCGAGCACGAGCGGCAGGTCCGCATAGGCCGGCTGCGCGCGCATGTGCGTGAGCACCGCGAGCAGGTCGTCCGCTTCGCCGATGCCGTTGTCGTGCACGCCTTCGGTCGCGCCGACGCCGCGGAAGTTCGACCGGTACACCACGTAGCCGAGCTGGACGAGCGTGCGCGCAAGCGTTTGTGCGACCTTGTTGTCCATCGTGCCGCCGAACAGCGGATGCGGATGCGCGACGAGCGCGATGCCGCGCGGCGCGGCGGTGCCTTCGCGCACGGCGTCCGGCACGTCGACCGCGATTTCGATCTGCCCGACCGGGCCGGCGATCAGCGACTTCTGCGTATGAACGTTCATTCGGCCGGCCCGCTCAGATCTTCAGGCGGTCGACGACCTTGCCGTCGCGCAGGTGCGATTCGACGATCTCGTCGATGTCGGCCTGATCGACATACGTGTACCACGTGCCTTCCGGATACACGACCATCACGGGCCCTTCCTCGCAACGGTCGAGGCAGCCGGCCTTGTTGATGCGGACCTTGCCGGGCCCCGCGAGGCCGAGTTCCTTCACGCGCTTTTTCGCGTATTCCTGCATGGTCTGCGCGTCGCATTGCGCGCAGCTCGGACGCTCGGCGCCCGGATCGCGCTGGTTCAGGCAGAAGAAAACGTGGTGCTGGTAGTAGGAATCCATGATGGTGACGTGCGGCCCGGCGCGGTGCCGGGCGAAGAGAGGGGCGATTGCCGCGGTGCCGTGCAATCGAGGATGCGGACGATTATAACGAGCGGCGCGCGCCGCTGCCCGCGATCGAGCCGCGGCCGCCCCGCCGGAATCGCCGCATCAGCGCCGCACCGCCGCGGGCATCCACGCGCGCTCGACGCGCAGGCCGAGCCAGATCAGCGCCGCATAGGGCCACATCCACGCGAGCCAGCGCGCGATGCTGTTGAAGTGCACGTAGCGGCCCTGCCGCCAGCCCGACAGCGTGAAATCGAAGAAAGGATTGACCGGCAGCAGGTTGACGAGCGTCACGCCGGCCAGCAGCGCGAGCGCCGCGAGCAGCGCGCGCCACGTGGCCGGCACGCGCAACGCGATCAGCGCCGCCGCGAAGCCGAGCTCGATGCCGAGTCGCGCGCCGGGCGTCGCCCACACGACGACGAGGCCGGTGGTCGACTGCATGAACGTCGCGGCCGCCTTCAGCACGAGCGTGGCGACGACGAACGCGATCAGCAGCCGCACGCGCGGCGCGGCGGCGCGCATCGCGAGCGACGCGATCGCCAGCACGGCGAACAACATCAGGCCGCCGAGCGCGGCCTCCCATGCGGAATCGGACAGCCAGCCGTCGACGCGCTCGGGCCACTGGCTCACCTGCCACGCGGCCGGCAGCCACGCGAGCAACGCGTCCTGCATCGACCCGTCGGCGCGCTCCCACAGCGCGGCCGGCCAGTCGCCGATGCCGAACAGGAACGGTGACGGAAAGAGGATCGCGAACGGCCACATCCCGGCAAGTAGCAGCGGCGTCGAGCCGTCGGTTTCGAACCACGCGAAACGCAGCCGGCGCAGTGCGCCACGATCGAGCAGCGCACCGGTGGCGGGTGCCGCGAGCGCCGCGCCGAGCAGCGCGCCGAGCGCGTTGGCCGCGAGATCGAGATTCGACGCGACGCGCGTCGGCAAGTAGGTCTGCAGCGCTTCCATCGATCCCGACAGCAGCACGCCCAGCACGCTGACGATCAGCGTCGCGGCCACCCCGCGCCAGCGCGGATGCAGCGCGAACACGCCGAGTGCGCCGAACGGCATGTAGCCGAGCACGTTGGTGACCACGTCGAACGCGGTCACGTAGCGTTGCATCGGTGCGAAAAGGTAGTCGAACGGCCCGATGCCGAGCGACACCCAGCCCTCGAACGGATACAGCGACGCATAGACGACGAGCGCCGCGTAGGCGGCGAACGCCTGGCGCGCCAGCGACGACGCGCGATGCGTGTCCGGCGCGTTCATCTCGAGCGCGCGTCGCGCGTCACGGCGTGCCCGCGTACGCCTGCACGCCGACCCAGGCGGCGATCTGCGACACGAGCTCGTCGCTCGCAGCCGCGAGCGCACGCGCGCCGCCAGCCGCATCGGGCGTGCTCGACGGCGCGCGCGCGATGAACGTGCGCTGGCCGAGCACCTTGCCGTCCTGCATCAGCGTCGCGCGCGCGGTGACCGCGCCGTGACTCTGCGACTGCCCGTCGAACACCTGCTCGAATTCGTTCAGGTCGACCTTCAGCGTCGGCGCGCGTATGCCGTCGGAGCCTTCGAGCACCGCGCCGCGCGACGACAGCGCACCACGCAGCCGCTGCGTGAGCAACTGCGCGGGCGGCGCGGTCCAGCGGCTGTCGCGATAGACGGCCATGCGCTGCGCATCCGCATACGCGAGGCGGTAGACGAACTTGTCGGAGTCGAGCGCATCGGGCGCGGCGACGTCGAGCACCTTCAGCGCGGGGCCGGTGCCGGCCGTCACGACCGGCGCGGCCGGCCCGAGGTCGTAGCGAACGTTCGACAGCGCGACACTGTTGCCGGCACAGCCGGCGGCGAGCGCGAGCGTCAGCACCGCGAGCGCGGCTGCGGCCGGCCGCAGCGCGCGATCAAGAATTCGTGGCATGGCGTGATCCTGCATGATGTTTCCGGTTTCGATGGGCGTTACTGCCCGGCCGTCGCACTCGGCCAGACGAAGCCCGCTTCGCCGGGCCCGGGCGCGGAGCCGGGCGAACCGAACAACAGACTGCTCGGGTTGCGGCCAAGTTCACCGGCAACGTCCTTCAATTGCCGCGACGCGTCGCCGACGCTGCCCGCCAGCGCGTTGAAGCGCGGCAGCGTGTCGTACTGCACGCGCGCGTTCAGATCGTTCAGCGTGATGCCGACCTGCTCCGCGGCCGTGCCGGCCTTGTTCAGGTTCGACACGAGCGGCCCGTTCGGCTGCAGCAGCGTGTTGGCCGACGCCATCGTGCGATTCACTTCGTGCATCGTCTCCGGCAGCGCGGCCACCGCCGGCGCAAGCTGCTTCGACAGCGTCGCCGCGCCGTCCGCCGCATGCTGCAGGCTTTCGGCCGTCGCGCGCAGCTGTTCGCGCATCTCCGGCGACATCAGCGCATTCGCGCTTTTCGCGGCCTGCTCGAGCTGCCGCAGCAGCACGTCGCCGCGCTCCTGGATCTGGTCGAACAGGCTCGGCCGCATCGGGATCTGCGCGATCGCCTTCGGCGACGACGGCAACGGAGAAAGGTCGCGCCCCGTATCCTCGAGCTGCACGAACGCGATGCCCGTCACGCCCTGGAAGCCGAGACTGCCGTAGGTCGACTGCGTGATCGGTGCGTCGTGGTCGACCATGATCCGGATCCGGATCTGCCCCGGATGCGTACGATCGAAGCCGATCGACTGCACCTTGCCGACGTCGAGGCCGCGAAAGCGCACGGCCGCATCGGGGAACAGGCCCGTCACATTGGTGCGCGCGAGCAGGTCGTACGGCACGCGCACGGTGCGGTCGACGTTGAACCAGAACACGGTGCCCGCGATCGCCAGCGTCAGCGCGATCGTGAACAGGCCGGCCCAGAACGCATGTGATTTGTTTTCCATCAGGGGGTTCCTTGTCCTTGCCTGTTACAGCTCGACGCTGGACAGCGCCGGTTCGAGGGCCGCCTTCGGCAGCTTCGCGCGCCGCTCGGGCGGCAGCGCCTGCAGTGCGCGGCGCCCGCGCAGCCCCAGGAAATATTCGTGGATGAACGGATGGTCGACGTTCGCGACCTCCTCGACCGGCGCGGCGACCAGCACCTTGCGGTCGGCCAGCACCGCCACGCGGGTCGACAGCGCGACCATCGTGTCGAGATCGTGGGTCACCATCACGACCGTCAGCCCGAGCGTGCGGTGCAGCGTCGCGATCAGCTCGACGAATTCGTCGGAGGCCTGCGGGTCGAGCCCGGCAGTCGGCTCGTCGAGGAACAGCAGCTCGGGCTCGAGCGCGATCGCGCGCGCGATGCCGACCCGCTTGATCATCCCGCCCGACAGCGCGGCCGGCATCTTCGACGCGTGCTTGCACGGCAGCCCGACCATCTCGAGCTTCAGCATCACGATGTCGTGCAGCAGGTCGGGCGGCACGCGGCCGAGCTCGCGCAACGGCTGTGCGACGTTGTCGAACACCGTCATCGACGAGAACAGCGCGCCCTGCTGGAACAGCATCCCGGAGCGCGTGCGCATCATCCGCGCGCTTGCGTCGTCGATCGTCGACGTGTCTTCGCCGAACACCTTGATCGTGCCCGACGTCGGCCGCTCGAGGCCGAGAATCTGCCGCACCAGCGTCGTCTTGCCCGAGCCGGAGCCGCCGACGACCGCCACGATCTCGCCGCGCCGCACATCGAAATCGAGCTTCTGGTGAACGATGTTGCGCCCGTAGCGCTTGGTCAGGTTGCGCACCTCGATCACGAGGTCCTCGCCGTGCACCGCGGCGGCCGGCGGCGTGCCGGCCGATCCGGCGCCGACGCCCACGGCATCGGTCGGAGCGGCATCGGCCGCCGTTTCTTTCGACGCGTTCATCCGAGCCCCACGTTCTGGAACAGGATCGCGAACACCGCGTCGGCAAGGATCACGACCGTGATCGACGTGACGACCGACGTCGTCGTCCCCTGGCCGAGGCTCTGCGAGTTCGCCTTGATCCGGAAACCGAAATGGCACGCAACCAGCGCGATCAGCATGCCGAACACGACGCCCTTGCCGACGCCGATGTACAGGTTCGCGATCGGCACGACGCCCGGCAGCGAGCGCACGAAGTAATTGACGTCGATGCCGAGCACCACCTTCGCGGCGAGCGCGCCGCCCGTCAGCGCGATGATGTTGGTCCACATCACGAGCAGTGGCATCGCGACACCTAGCGCGAGCACGCGCGGCAGGATCAGCCGCAGCCCGTGCGGGATGCCCATCACGCGCATCGCGTCGAGCTCCTCGGTCACGCGCATCACACCGATCTGCGCGGTGATCGCCGACCCGGAGCGGCCCGCCACGAGGATCGCCGACAGCACGGGCCCAAGCTCGCGGATCACCGACAGCCCGAGGATGTTCACGATGTAGCGGTTCGCGCCGAACATCTGCAACTGCTGCGCGGACAGGTAGCTGAGCACGATGCCGATCAGGAACGCGACCAGCGCGGTGATCGGCAGCGCCTGCGCGCCGGCGCTGTAGATGTTCGCCGACGTTTCCTTCCACGGCATCGTCTGCGGGCGGCGCAGCACCGACAGCGCGTCGAGGATCACGAGGCCGAACATCGCGATGCCGCCCTGCAGGTGTTCGCCGAACGAGAAGATCGTCTGGCCGAGGCGCGTGACGGGATCGACACGCACGATGCGCTCGGGCGCCTCGCGCTGGCTGTCGAGGCGTTCGATGCGCTCGAAGATCGTGCGCTGTGTCGCGCTCAGCGCGACACCGTCCGGCAGCTTGCGGCCCCATACGCGCCAAAGCGCCTGACCGCCGACGTGGTCGAGCCGTTCGATACCGGACAGATCCCATTCGCTCACGCGCCCGGACGCGATGCCCGCGACGCGGCGCGCAACCGCGCCGCGATTGCGCGCGAGCGCGAGCGCAGTCCATTGGCCGTACAGGCGCACCGTCTGGCCCTGACCGCCGGCGTCGACCGACAGGCCGGGAGGAGTCTCGAAGTCCAAAGGCGGGTTGTTTGCAAAAGGATGACAGCGGCCATTGTAGCGAACCGCCCGGCGCCGCGACGTGAGGATTTCCGTCGACGCCCGCCGCGCCGGCCGCGCGTCCACCTTTCATTCTTCCGTCACGTTTCCTTTCGATACTCTCACGCGCCGCACATCAGGCCGTCGGCGCCCGCGCCGCCATCTCGCTGCGCGCCTCGCGAATCATCGCGATTCACAGAACAGAACACCGAACAGGACAATCGATGCGTCTCCCCCCGCTTTCCCGCCACCGAGCGACCGGCGCCGCCGCACTCGCCAGCCTCGCCTTCGCCCTCGCCGGTTGCGGCGGCGACGACGTCACCTCGCCGTCGTCGTCGCAGCCCCCGGCCCAGGCGCCCGCCGGCACCACCGCCACGCTCGCGCTGCTCGAAACGACCGACCTGCACACCAACGTGCTGTCGTACGACTATTTCAAGCTCGCCGCGGACAACTCGCTCGGTTTCGAACGCGTGTCGACGCTGATCGCACAGGCGCGCGCGCAGTACCCGAACACGCTGCTGCTCGACAACGGCGACACGATCCAGGGCACCGCGCTGTCCGACTACCAGGCGCTCGTGAAGCCGGTCGGCTGCGACCAGACGCTCGCGATCTACAAGGTGATGAACGCCGCGAAGTTCGACGGCGGCGGGATCGGCAACCACGAGTTCAACTACGGGCTGCCGTACCTGTCGCAGGTGACGGGCAACACGTTCGACGTCGACGGGCTGCCGGCCCCCGCGCAGCAGAAGAAGTGCGCAGGCCCGAACTTCCCGCAGGTGCTCGCGAACGTGATCAGCGCGAAGACCAACGCGCCGCTGTTCACGCCGTACACGATCCTGACGCGCACGGTGACGGCCGTCGCGCCGGACGGCACGACGGTCAGCGCGCCGGTGAAGATCGGCATCATCGGCTTCACGCCGCCGGCGATCATGAACTGGGACAAGCGCTGGCTCGACGGCAAGGTCTACACGACCGGCCTGAAGGAAGCAGCCGAGAAGTACATTCCGGAGATGCGCGCGAAGGGCGCCGATCTCGTCGTCGCGATCTCGCACGGCGGCCTCGACGACTCCGCGTATTCGCCGACGATGGAAAACGGCAGCTGGTGGCTGTCGAAGGTGCCCGGCATCGACGCGATGCTGATCGGCCATTCGCACCAGGTGTTCCCGGACGCGAGCAGCACGGTCGCGCAGTTCAACCTGCCGGGCGTCGACAAGGTAAAGGGCACCGTCAACGGCGTGCCGACCGTGATGGCAAACTACTGGGGCAAGCATCTCGGCGTGATCAAGCTCGGCCTGAAATTCGACGGCAAGGCATGGAGCGTCGACAGGTCGCAAACGACCGTCGAGGCGCGGCCGATCCAGAACGCCGACAAGAGCTACGTCGCCGCCGATCCGTCGGTGTCCGCCGCGATCGCCGCCGAACACCAGGCGACCATCGACTACGTGAAGACGCCGATCGGCTCGACCGACTACCGGATGAACTCGTATTTCGCGGACGTCGGCGATCCGGGCGCGATCCAGATCGTCAACGAGGCGCAGGCCGACTACGTGAAGACCTACGTGCAGGCGAACCTGCCCCAGTACGCGTCGCTGCCGGTGCTGTCGGTCAGCGCGCCGTTCAAAAGCGGCTTCGGCGGCGGCAGCGACTACACCGACGTCGCGCCCGGCGCGCTCGCGATCAACAACGCGGCCGACCTGTACCTGTATCCGAACACCGTGTACGCGGTGAAGGTGAACGGCGCCGACGTGAAGAACTGGCTCGAGACGGCCGCGAAGCGCTTCAACACGATCGACCCGACCAAGGCGACCGTGCAGCCGCTCGTCAGCAGCTTCCCCGGCTACAACTTCGACATGTTCACGTCCGCGGATCTCGCATACGAGATCGACGTCACGCAGCCCGTCGGCAGCCGGATCAGGAACCTGACGTACAAGGGCGCGCCGATCGACGCGAACGCGCAATTCATCGTCGCGACCAACAACTACCGCGCGAGCGGCGGCGGCAACTTCCCGGGCCTCGACGGCAGCAAGACGATCTTCGCGTCGCCCGACGCGAACCGCGACGTGCTGATCGCGTTCATCAAGAAGCGCGGCGCGATCACGCGCGCGGCGGACGGCGCGCAGCGCAGCTGGCGCTTCACGAAGCTCGCGAGCTCGGTTGCGCACGTGCGCTTCACGTCCGCGCCGAATCGGCTCGGCGACGCGACGGCAGCGGGCCTCACCGGCCTCACGCAGGTCGCGGCCGACGACGGCTCCGGCAAGAACCTCGCCGTCTACGAGCTCGACCTGACGCGATGACCATGAGACCCGTGATGCAACCGATCCGGACGATGCGGCCGGCCGAAGCCGGCTTCGCGGCTGCCGCGCGGCGCCTGCTGCGCGCGAAACTCCCGCCGGCCGCGCTGCTCGCGGCAACCGCCGTGACCGTCGCGGTCGCTGCCGTGGCGACCGGCTGGCGCGCGACCGGCCCCGCGCCGAGCACCGCGCAACTCGACGAGTGGCAGGCAATGGTCACGCAGGCCGTCGAGCCGCACGCGCTTGCGCAGTTGCGCACCCTCGCGCGCCGCGGGTCTGGCGACGCGCAGGCGGCGCTCGGCATCGCACTCGTCGATGCGCACGAGCCGGGGCTGCGCGACGAAGGGCGTGGCTGGCTCGAAACCGCCGCGCAGGACGACGGGAAGGCAGATACGCCTGCCGTGCGGCGGGCGCAGCTCGCGCTCGGCAAGGCGCTGCTGCTCGGCAGCGGCGACCTCCCGAAGGACTATGCACGCGCCCGCGCGCTGCTCGGCGAAGCGGCCGGGCATGGTGATGCGGCGGCCGCGTATTACCTCGGGCTGATCTATCGCAGCGGCTACGGCACCGCCGCCGATCCCGTGCAGGCCGCGCACTGGTTCGAGCTCGCATCGCGTGCGGACATCCCGGCCGCGGACTTCATGCTCGCGAACGCGTACCGCGACGGCAGCGGCGTGCCGCGCGACGAAGCACGCGCGCTCGCGCTGTATCGCCGTGCGGCGGAACACGAGTTGCCGGAAGCCGTGCAGACGCTCGCGATGGCGTATCGCAACGGCGAACTGGGGCTCAAGCCCGATGCGGACGAATTCCACGCGCAGTGGATCGAGACCGCGCATGCGTTGAAGCATCCGGTGGTGGCGCCGTGACGGTGCTTCGGCAGCGCGGGGGGAATGCGCGGCGGCGGCACGAACCGCGCGCAGGCGTGCTAGCGAGTTTCGGACAGTTCGCATGGGTTATCACAACCATCCGATGAACACGCCGGAATGAACTCAATCTCCACTTGGTTGCGCTCGCCCGGCGGGATAACGGAGTTACTTCGCCATATTTTAGATTCGACATGAATTCGATCTTTCGAAACACCGAGATCGAGCAGATACGCCTGAACAGCGATCGCCCGGTTACGGGCGATCGCAATTGCATCACGCTCATGCTCATCGGAATATCCGTAGATCACGACGGGACCGTTGTTCGCGGCACTGTTCCGAACAGTAATCAACAAGCTGGCTAGGGCCACCCTGTCGACATTCGAAATGGTCACGGCGCCGTGCTCGAGCTTACTCGAATATTGCAATGCAAAACTGCAAGCAAACGCAGCACTTGAAGCACACAGCGCCACAAGACTAATCAACGCACAGGATATACCCCGAAATATTGTCTGCATTTCTAATTGCCATTGCTGGATTTTCCTTAGCGAGCCGCTTGCTGAGGAATTGTCCATAGGTGTTCTTGTAGTCAAGCGCTCCGAACGTATCAAGAAAATGAGCGCATTCGTGAACAATGGTAAGTTGCATCGAGGAAAATGTGCCTGCACTCGCGTCTGGCAGCTCACAGAACTTGGGGGTAGTCGATATCGTATGCGTTGCAGTATCGGGGCCGCAAACGTGCGCAACCTCTCCAGCTAGATTCTTGGTATTCGGCGTACATCCCAGCACCCTATCAAGTTCGGGATCGGAGCGAACGAAATTCCTTGCCGCCAATCCATTCATGACCGTAACCAGGGCGGCCAATCCATTCGTCAGCACACTTCGAATAGGCTCGTCGGCTATCCCAAACCACTCCCTGACTCTTGCCCGTGCGGGCCCTTTCCAGGCATCAAGCTCGTCAATTCGCTGCGTGATTATTTTCACGGCGTCGTCGCGCAAAGTCAGGACTCTCGTACGAAATTCCGCATCGGTCATGTTTTCACAGATTGGTGGTTCGTCGACGGCCAGTAAAAGCTCCACCTTCGAGCCATGCACGGTGTTTGCCACTGCTGAGTCGTGTACAGTCACGTACTCGTAGTCATCATGCGGCATCGTTCTTCTCGACTATCTCGATTCTCAGCTTCTCCGCGCAGCGCGTAGCAACGCGCTGTGTATG
Organism: Burkholderia sp. Bp9016; assembly: GCF_003857765.1. Lineage (NCBI taxonomy): Bacteria > Pseudomonadati > Pseudomonadota > Betaproteobacteria > Burkholderiales > Burkholderiaceae > Burkholderia > Burkholderia sp. Bp9016. The sequence goes on along the minus strand of NZ_QTPY01000010.1, from coordinate 91,700 downwards.
CCCCATACTATCGGTCGTGCCACTGAAGAGCTCGCCGGAACTGGTATGTATTCGGTATGACACACGGGCCAAAGGCCGCCCGGTCTTCGCGTTTTTCAATACATACTGCTCGTCGTATTCAGCATCAGCAATTGGCCGGTGCGAAATTCCATTTCCTGGTTCTTTCGACTCAACCGCAGACGTGTGGCCGACAAACATCCTCATACCTCGCTCGGCATGGAAGACAGGCGGCGGATTGCACCCGCATGCATTGACATCTCCGCTCAACGCCCATGGCTGGCCATTTGGCGCTCTGCCAGGCAACCTCGGGCCTTTCGGCGAGACAAACCCTTCCTGCTTACAGGCCGAGCAATAGGTTTTCATGTAGAGCGTGGCGATCTGCACGCGTGGCGGTGGATTGGAACACGTGACGGACTCCAACCCCTCCGTAATCGTGGCACTGCCACCCCGATCGCCTCTGGCGAGGAAATAGCGGATCATGCTGCGCCACCTCGACCCATCGCGCTCCGCCGGTTTTCGTCAACGACAGCGCCCCTCGCTGCAAATCCGGCGGCTGTCGACCTGCCGGTAATGCCTCCGTCTCCTCGCGGCATACGCCGACAGACGACCGCCAAAGCAATCCTTGGTAACGCGTGCCCGCTATGACTCATCTGAATTTCCTTTCATCATTGATTGGCGAAACACTCGCTGTTCCAAAATGCGCGATTGGAATAGGAGAATCAATCAGACGAATTCGAAATCCTAATCAGTCGACGTCGGCCGATTATGGTTTCCCAATAGGCATTCCAAAAACGCAAAAGGTACTGTTTTACGTGTGTCTATACACCTTCGTCAGGATGCATGCCCGCCCAGAGGAGCAACGGCACATTCGCGCTTGGTGCGTTACACCGATCTCCGCTCATGCTTCAAACAGTTCGACCACCGCCCGCTTACCGACGCGCCCCGGCCCCCCTGTCGCTACAATAGGCGCCATGAACGCCCCCACCTCCTCCGACACGCCCGATTCCGGCGACGCGCACATCGCGCGCAACCGGCTCGAGGCGCACCTGGACGCCGCGCCTCGCGCGTGGCCGCTCGACATCGTCGCCGCCACCGGCTCGACCAACGCCGACGTCGCAACCCGCCTCAAGGCACTGCCGCGCACCGCGAACGCGCTGCCCGCACCGCTCGTGCGCGTGGCGTTCGAGCAGACGGCCGGCCGCGGCCGGCAAGGCCGTCCGTGGTTCGCGCAGCCCGGCAACGCGCTGCTGTGCTCGGTCGGCTGCATCGTGCCGCGCGCCGTCGACGCGCTCGGCGGCCTGAGCATCGCGATCGGCGTCGCGCTCGCGGAAGGGCTCTCGGCGCTGCCGCTCGACGCCCGCACGCGCGTCGCGCTCAAATGGCCGAACGACCTGCTGCTGACGGCGACCGACGACGGCACGCCGCGCATCGTCGGCAAGCTCGCCGGGATCCTGATCGAAACCGTCTGGACCACCGCCGACGCGACCGCCGTCGTGATCGGCTTCGGCATCAACGTGCGCGGCGCGGAAGCCGTCGCCGCGCAGGTCGACGCGCTGCGCGCGCGCGAAGCGACGCTCGCGAGCGGGCTGCCGCCGGCCGCGCTGTCGGCCGCGTGCGCATCGGCAAACCTCACCGACACGCTCGCCGCCGCACTGAACGCACTGACGCCGGCGCTCGCGCAGTTCGGGACCGACGGGCTCGCACCGTTCCTGCCGCGCTGGCACGCGCTGCACGCGTACGCGGGGCGTGAAGTCGTGCTGCTCGAACAGGGCGTCGAACGCGTGCGCGGCATCGCGACGGGCATCGACGCAACCGGCCAGTTGCTGCTCGACACGCCGGACGGCATGCAGGCGATCGCGGCCGGCGACGTGTCGCTGCGCGAAACACAATGAGCGAACCGCATCTGCTGATCGACGCCGGCAACAGCCGGATCAAGTGGGCGCTCGCCGACGCGCAGCGCACGCTCGTCGACACGGGCGCGTTCGGCCATACGCGTGACGGCGGCACCGATCCCGACTGGTCGAGCCTGCCGCGTCCGCGCGGCGCCTGGATCTCGAACGTCGCGGGCGCCGACGTGGCCGCGCGACTGGACGCGTTGCTCGACGCACGCTGGCCGGGCCTGCCGCGCACGACGGTACGCTCGCGTCCCGTGCAGTGCGGCGTGACGAACGGCTATACGACGCCCGAACAGCTCGGCAGCGACCGCTGGGCCGGCCTGATCGGCGCGCGCGCGGCGTTCCCGGACGAACACGTGCTGATTGCGACGTTCGGCACCGCGACGACGCTCGAGGCACTGCGTGCGGACGGCCGCTTCACCGGCGGGCTGATCGCGCCGGGCTGGGCGCTGATGATGCGCGCGCTCGGCACGCACACCGCGCAGTTGCCGACGCTGACCACCGACATCGCGAGCGGCCTGCTCGCGGGCGCGCAGGCCGAACCATTCCAGGTCGATACGCCGCGCTCGCTGTCGGCCGGCTGCCTGTATGCGCAGGCGGGGCTGATCGAGCGCGCGTGGCGCGATCTCGCCGATGCATGGCGGGCGCCGGTTCGGCTCGTGCTGGCCGGCGGCGCGGCCGACGACGTCGCGCGTGCGCTGCCGCTGCCGCATACGCGGCACGATGCGCTGATCCTGTCGGGACTCGCGCTGATTGCCGCGGAAGCGGCGGCGCAGGATTGACGGAAAGGGGCTGGCAATGGCGCCGGCGGCACGGCCGAAAGCCCGTGCCGCGGGTTTCGCGACAGTAACGGCGGGCCTGCACGCATCGTGACCTGCCCCCACATGCAGACGGATGCCGACGGCAGCACGCATACGCGGCCGGGCCGCCGCAAACGGATCCATCGGCCGCAATGAAAAAGCCGGCCAAACGGCCGGCCCGACTGGACTGAATGGTGGAACGACTGACCAACGACGAGGAGCGTCGACGATGCTGCGCTGGCTGATCGCTGTTCTCTTTCTCGCCAACCTGTTCGCGTTCGTGCTGGTGCGCGGCGTGTTCTGGCCGCTGCCGGCAGCGGGCCCACGCGAACCGGGCGTGCTGTCCCGGCAGGTACAGCCCGACGCGTTGCGCGCGACGCCACTCGCGCAGGCGAGCGATCAACCCGTGATCGGCGGCCCGATCGCCGCGCCGGCCGTCACGGCCGAGCCGCTCGCGGCCTCCGCGCCCTGACGGCGCGAAACCCGCGTCAGGACTGCTGCGCGCGCACCTTCTTCAGCAGCGCCGTGGTCGAGCGGTCGTGCTCGAACGGAATCGCAAGCGCCCGCCCGCCCCAGCCGCGCACCAGCGCCGATTCCGGCAGCGCGTCCATGTCGTAGTCGCCGCCCTTCACGAGAATGTCCGGACGAACGGCATCGATCAGCGACACGGGCGTCTTCTCCTCGAACTTCACGACCCAGTCGACGCTTTCCAGCGCTGCGAGCAGCGCCATCCGGTCTTCCTCGCGGTTGATCGGACGGTCATCGCCCTTGCCGAGCATGCGCACCGACGCATCGCTGTTCACGCCGACGATCAGGCACGCACCGAGCGCCCGGGCGTCAGCGAGATACGTGACGTGACCACGGTGCAGGATGTCGAACACGCCGTTCGTGAACACGACGGGCGAAGTCAGCGACGCGCGCAGGGCAACGAGGGCGTCGCGGGTGATCAGCTTGCGTTCGAAGGTAGCGGGCATGACGGAGGTCGGGTGGAGTAAGCGATGCGCGTCGTGACGAAACACGGCGGCGCCAGATAAAAAGCCCGCCGGATGACCGGGCGGGCTTCATGCATGGATGCGGCGCGGCGATCCCTCCCGGCGCGGCTTCACGCCGGGAGCGATGCCTGTCGGCCTCAGGCCGGTTGCGCGGCCGACGACGGGCCGCTTTCGGACTGCAGGCGGCTCGTGACTTCCTTGCGGTAGCGGTTCAGCTCCTGCGCGGTCGCGAACGTGCGCTCGAACAGGATCGACAGGTTGTGCAGGATCCGTTCTACGACCTTCTTTTCCCACTCGCCGTCGAAGCGGATCTGCTCGTCGAGCCAGCGCTCGAGCCATTCCGGATCCGGCAGGCGCGACTGCACGGTGTCGCGCGGAAACAGCGCCTGGTTCACGTGCAGGTTGGTCGGGTGCAGCGGCTTCTCGGTGCGACGCGCCGACGCCATCAGCACGCCGATCTTCGCGAACGCCGCGCGCGCGACGTCGCCGCAGTTGTTCAGCGCCTTCTTCATGTAGCGCAGGTACGCGCCGCCGTGACGTGCTTCGTCGCGCGAGATCGTTTCGTAGATCTGCTTGATGACCGGCTCGGTGTGCCAGTCGGCCGCGCAGCGATACCAGTGGTTCAGGCGGATTTCGCCGCAGAAGTGCAGCATCAGCGTCTCGAGCGGCGGCGCCGGATCGAACTCGAAGCGCACCGCGTGCAGTTCTTCCTCGGTCGGCACCATTTCCGGGCGGAAGCGGCGCAGGTATTCCATCAGCACGAGCGAGTGCTTCTGCTCTTCGAAGAACCAGACGCTCATGAACGCGGAAAAGTCGCTGTCATGCTGGTTGTCGCGCAGGAACATCTCCGTCGCGGGCAGCGCCGACCATTCGGTGATCGCGTTCATCTTGATCGTCTTCGCCTGCTCGTCGGTGAGCAGTGAAGCGTCGAACTTGTCCCACGGAATGTCCTTCTCCATGTCCCAGCGGACAGCTTCGAGCGACCTGTAAAGTTCCGGATAAAGCATGGTGTTCATGATGGTCCCACCCCTGTTCTGCGCAATGCGACTTCTCTAAACGTGACTGTTGCCGCGTGGGCGCGTGCGCGCTTTTTTGCAGCCAAGACTCTAATTTTACGCGTGAATTCGCCCTCCGGACGCGGATTCCGCGTTCGGCAGCCGGGCGGCCGCGCTGCCGCCTCGTGACACGCCGCAGCCCCGCTCCACTCGAACGGAACCGGTTGCGCGTGCCTGATGTGGGGGCCGGCGCAAGCCGGCTCATTGGCGAGCCCGTCCCCTGCGCCACGCGGTTCCCGGGCGGGTTCCCGTGCGGCAGCCGGACCGGCGGGCTGCTCGATATGGTATATACGGCGGCGGCCATAATAGCATGCGCACATGACCGTTCCGAGACTCCAGCCCGGCCGCACGCCGCCAACCGTGGTGCGGCGATCGGTCGCGGGCAACCGTCGCGAAAATGCAACCCATCTGTAAGCATCGCGTCCCATGGGTGCATTCGATGCGCGTCAGACCCGCATTTCGCCGGCCGCGCGACCGTCTTCCGACGGCATGCCGGCCGCCGTCGCGCTGCTGCCGTCGGCATGCGCAATCCAGCCGGCCAGCGTCTCGCGCTGCGCACGCCCGTCGCGGTAGCCGAGCTCGATCAGCTCGCGCGTGAAGGCCTCCTCGAACAGCAGGTAGCTCGCGAACGACGCGCCGGTCGGCTGGCTGCCGCCGACCGCGCCGAGCAGCCCACGCATCGTCGCCGGCATCTGCTTCAGGTGTTTCGCGGCGATCAGCTCGATGCGCTCGGACGGCGCGATCGCGAGTACATCGACATGCCGCCAGCCGCTGTCCACCTCGACCTGTTGCGGCAGGTGCTCGATCATCCGGTTGATGTGCTCGATCCGCTCGATGTCCGAGCCGATCGAGTCGAGAAACACGCTGGCGAGCACCTGCTGGCCGATCTGCGCAAGCGTCGGATAGCCGCGCACCCGCCCCGAGCCGTTCGCGGCGGGAATCTCGGGACGCGGATCAGCCGCGCCGATCACGAGGATCCGGTCCGCGCCGAAGTGGATCGCCGGCGACAGCGGCGCGATCTGGCGGATCGATCCGTCGCCGAAGTACTCGACCTGCCCGTCGAGCACGAGCGGCACGGCCGGGAATACGAATGGAATGGCCGACGACGCAAGCAGGTGCGACGCCGACAGGTCGACGAGCCGTGCGGTGCGCTGCGCGCGCCGCCACGCCTGGATCGGCTCCGCGGCCTGGTAGAACGTCAGGTGCCGCCCGCTCGAATAGCTGAGCGCGGTGACCGCGAGCGCATGGAGCAGGCGGCCCTCGAGCATCTGCTCGATCCGGTGAAAGCTCAGCTCGCGCTGCAGCAGGTGCGCGAGCGGCGCGTTGTCGAGCAGTCCGCGCGGCGAGCGGCGCGCCGCCCAGCCGAAGGACATCGCCGCCAGCCAGCGCGCGCCCGCCATCGCGATGCCGAGCCAGTCGGTGCGATACACGTATTCGGCACGCAGCGGCTCCCAGAATTCGAGCAGACGGCGCACGCCGTGCGAAAAATCGTCCGCGTGGCTCGCGATCGACGTCGCGTTGATCGCACCGGCCGACGAACCGCACACGACCGCGAACGGCAGCGTATGCCGGTGCGGATCGGCCTCGCGCGCGATCTCCGCCAGCGCCTTCAGCACGCCGACCTGGTAGGCGGCGCGTGCGCCGCCTCCCATCAGAACGAGCGCGAGCCGCATGATCGACCAGCTACCGGGTTCGCGTCACGTCGAGCGTTTCGGCGGACGGGTTGCCGGCGACGAAGCGGCCGCCGCGCGCGCCGCGGCCGAGCCGGCCGGCTTCGCGCGCTTCGCCGCGGGCTTGCGCGGCGCAGCCGCAGCCGCTGCCGCTGCCGGTGCAGGCTGCTCGGCCTGCGCCGAGGCCGGCGGCGCTTCGCCAGGCGCGGCGGGCTGCGCGCCCGGCTGCGTCATCGCGAGGCTCGCGAGCTGGTTGAACTGCGCTTGCAGCAGGTTCCACCAGCCGGACGGATCGAACGCCTGCTGCGCGGCATCGCCTGCGGGCGGCGCGTCCGCGGCGCCCGCAGCAGCATCCGGCGCGGACGGTGCGTCGGCGCGCGGCGCGGACGCCGCCTGCGCGGCCGCGACGGCGGCCTCTTCGGCCGCCGACATCGAACTTTGTGCGAATGCGCCGAACGCGCGCAGCGTCGCGAGCGTCGCACGCTGCACCTCGAGCGCCTGGATCGCCGACTGCAGCATCCCGAGATTGAGCTTGAGCCATTGCTCGACCGCGCGCAGATCGGTGATCCGCTTGTCGAGCTCCTCGACGCTCGTGAGCGGCGCCATCATGTCGGACATGCTCGACAGCGACGGCGGCAACCCCGATGCCGCGCCGGGAAACGACGCCATTCCGCCGCCGAACGGCGACATCCGCATCATGTCCCACATCCGGTCGAGCATGTCGGCAGGCTTGAAACCGGCAAAACCGGCGAAAGGATTGGAACCGGAAGCATCGGTGGTCATACGGGCATCCTGTTTGGCTGGGGGAGCAAGGCGGCCGGCGCGCGGCGCGCAACCGTCTCTGGTTCGATCATAGCGCGCACCAGAACGGCACGTCAGAACGGTGCGTCGCCTCGGAAGTCGGGTGGACGCCGTTCGCGCAGCGAGCGGATGCCCTCCTGCACGTCGGGCCCGGAGAAGCCCATGAATTCGAGCGCGAGCGACGTATCGAACGTCGGCCCGGCCGAGCGCAGCCAGTTGTTCAACGCGTACTTGGTCCAGCGGATCGCCGGCTGCGAACCGTGCGCGAGCCGCTCGGCGACTTCGTATGCCTTCGGCAGCAGGTCGGCCGGCTCGACCGCGAGCGACACGAGGCCGATGCGCTCGGCCTCCTCGCCGCTCACCGGCTCGCACAGCAGCAGGTAGTACTTCGCCTTAGCCATCCCGCACAACAGCGGCCACACGATCGCGGCATGATCGCCAGCCGCGACGCCGAGCCGCGTGTGGCCGTCGATGATGCGCGCATCCTTCGCGGCGATCGAGATGTCGGCGAGCAGACCCGCGACGAGGCCCGCGCCGACGGCCGGCCCGTGCATCGCCGACACGATCGGCTTGCTGCAGTTGATCACGTTGTAGACGAGGTCGCGCGCTTCGCGCCACACGCGGGCGCGCACGTCGAAGTCGTTCGCCATCGCCTCGACGAGCGCGAGATCACCGCCCGCCGAAAAGCCCTTGCCCTCGCCGCGGATCACCGCGACGCGCGTGTCGGGATCGCGATCGACGTCGCGCCAGATATCGGCGAGCTCGCGATGCATGCGCTCGTTCGCGGTCGCGAGGCCGCTGCGGTTCGCGCCCTCCCCGCTCATCACGATGTCGAGCACGCCATGATCGCGGCGCGTCACTTTCAGTGCTTCGTAACCGCCGTATGCGGCGAGATCGGCCATGCGCAGCTCCCGGGTTCCTGAAATGCGTCGAACGTTTGAAACGTCTGAATCGAGTGTAGCCAAGCCCGCGCGGGCAAACATCGGGCGAAACCCGGCGCGCGGGCCGAAGCCGGGCTTCGCATGGGCATCAGGCCGCGCCGTCGGGCGGCGCGACCGACTGCTCGATCGCGCCGAAGATCGACTTGCCGGCCGCATCGAACATCTCGATGCGCACGGTGTCGCCGTAGCGCATGAATTCGGTCTGCGGCGCGCCGTGCTCGATCGTCTCGAGGCAGCGCTTCTCGGCGATGCAGCAGTAGCCGCGCTTCGCATCCTTGTTCGACACCGTGCCCGAGCCGACGATCGAGCCGGCCCGCAGGTTGCGCGTCTTCGCCGCGTGCGCGATCAACTGGCCGAAGTGGAACACCATGTCGGTGCCCGCGTCGGGCTGGCCGACCTTCCTGCCGTTCCAGTGGACGATCATCGGCCGGTGCACGCGGCCTTCGCGCCATTCCTCTCCGAGCTCGTCGGGCGTGACCGCGACCGGCGCGAACGCGGTGGCGGGCTTGCTCTGGAAGAAGCCGAAGCCCTTCGCGAGTTCGGCCGGAATCAGGTTGCGCAACGACACGTCGTTCACGAGCGTGACGAGCCGCACGGCCTTCAGTGCTTCGTCGGGCGACGCGCTCATCCGCACGTCGCCGGTAATCACCGCGACCTCGGCCTCGAAATCGATGCCCCACTCCTCGGACGGGCACACGATGTCGTCGCGCGCGCCGAGGAAGTCGTCGCTGCCGCCCTGGTACATCAGCGGATCGGTCCAGAACTCCGGCGGCATGTCGGCGCCGCGCGCGCGGCGCACGAGTTCGACGTGGTTCACGTACGCGGAGCCGTCGGCCCACTGGAACGCGCGCGGCAACGGCGCCATGCAGTTCGCCGCGTCGAACGCAAACGCGTTGCGCGCGCGGCCGTGATTCAGCGCGTCGTACAGATCGCGCAGTTGCGGCGCGTAGAACGCCCAGTCGTCGAGGACGCGCTGCAGCGTCGGCGCGATCGCATCGGCGATCGCCGCGGTGTGCAGGTCGCGCGACACGACGATCAGTTGGCCGTCGCGCGTGCCGTCCTTCAGCGATGCAAGTTTCATGGGGTATCTGCCGTTGTAGTGACGATGGAGGGAATCTATTTTACGATGGTGAATCCCTGCGGCGCGCCACGATCGTGCATGCCGTTTCCGTCCCGACCCTTGCCGCATTTTCGCGCCCCGTTGCCCATGCCCGCCAGCCCGCTTCCCGACGACGATCTCGCCGATTCCGATACCGACGACGCCGGCTCCGGCGACGGCGGCGAAGGCGGCGAAGGCGGCGAAAAGGTCCGCTCCGGCATCCAGTCGATCGAGGTCGGCTTTCGCCTGCTCGACGTGCTGACGAGCGAGCCGCGCGCGATGATGCTGCGCGACCTCGCGCAGCGAGCGGGCATGAGCCCCGCGAAGGCGCACCGCTATCTGGTGAGCTTCTCGCGGCTCGGTGTCGTGTCGCAGGATCCCGTCTCGGGCCGCTACGAGCTCGGCGGCTTCGCGCTGCAGATGGGGCTTGCACGGCTCGCGCGCGTCGACGGCGTGAAGCTCGCGCGAATCGCGCTGACCGAGTTGCGCGACCGCCTCGACCAGACGGTCGGCATCGCGGTGTGGGGCAACCAGGGGCCGACGATCGTGCACTGGATGGAATCGAGCCACCCCGCGAAGGCATCGCTCAAGCTCGGCGACGTGATGCCGCTGCTCGGCTCCGCGACCGGCCTGCTGTTCGCCGCGTACCTGCCGCGCAGCAAGACCGCCGCGATGCTCGAGCGCGAGCTCGCCGATACCCGCCGCTCGCCGCATCACGGCGGCCCGCGCACGCTCGCCGAAGTCGATGCGGTGCTCGCCGACGTACGCGCGCATCAGGCCGCGCGCGTCGAAGGGATGCTGCTGCCCACCATCCACGCGTTCTGCATGCCCGTGTTCGACGCGGTCGGCGAACTCGCGCTCGCCGTCGTCGCGCTCGGCCAGGAAGGCTCGTTCGACATCGCATGGGGCGGCGAGATGGACACGGCGCTACGCGCATGCGCGCAGAAACTGTCGTACGAACTCGGCTATAGTCCGGACGCGCGCGACGCCTGACCCGCGACGCGCGCAACACCCGACACCCGCGTGAAATCCGCGCGATGCGCCGCGAACGCGCGGGGCATCCGGCGGTCCGATTCGTGTACCGCGCAGCGCGCGGTGCGCCACGACCGCCCCAACCCTGTTCCGATGCGCCGATGCCGCCAGCCGCCACCCGTCCTCGTCACGCCCTGCCCCGCCACTGGCTGCGCGCGGGCGTCGCGCTCGTCGTCGTGCTGGTGCTGCACGCGCTCGCAGCATTGTGGCTGACGCGCAATCGCGCATCGTTCTCGCCGCCCGCGCCCGCCGACGTGCCGGTACAGATCGAACTGCTGAAGCCGCAGCCGATCGAGCGCCAGCCGGCGCCGAAGCCGGCAGCGCATCCAGCCGAAGCTGCGCCGGCTAAGCGCCCGTCCGCCGCACCGAAACCCGCACCGGCGCGGGAACCCGTCCTCACGTCGACCCAAACGGCCGCGCACGGCGAACCGCCGCCGGCCGCCGCCTCCGCCACCTCCGCCGCGAGCGACACGGCAGGCGCGTCGGGCGCGCAGGCGGCGTCGGCTGGCGCTGCGAGCGGCGCCGCGACGCCGGGGCCCGCCACGAGCGGCGTGAAGTTCTCCGTGCCGCCATCGGGCGACCTGCAGTACGACACGTTCTACAACGGGATGCAGAACATGATCGGCACGATCCACTGGCGCACCGACGGACGAGTCTACGATCTGGCGGTGTCGATGCCGGTGCCGTTCGTCGGCCCGTTCACGTATCGCAGCGAAGGCCGGATCGACGCATTCGGCATCGCGCCCGACCGTTACGTAGAAAAGCGCGGCCGGCGTCCCGAGGACATCGCGATCTTCAACCGGGAAATCCATCAGGTCGTCTTCACGCGCACGCCAAACAACGCACCGCTGCCCGACGGCGTGCAGGATCGCTTCAGCATGCTGATGCAGTTGTCGGGGCTCGTGCGCGGCAATCCCTCCGCATACAAGCCGGGCGTCACGCAGCAGTTCTTCGTGATCGACAACAACAGCGGCGAAACCTGGCCGATCGCCGTGATCGGCGACGAGGACGTGCAGACCCAGACCGGTATCGTCAGGGCCCGACACTTCATGCGCCTGCCGCGCCGCGACGGCGACACGCGCCGCATCGACATGTGGCTCGCGCCGTCGCTCGGCTGGCTGCCCGCGCGGCTCGTGCAAACGGAGCCGAACGGCGCGCAAATCGAGCTGCTGTGGCACGGCACGCTGGCGCCGCCGGGTGTACCCTCTGGAGGTGGAGTCGACAGCGACGCAACGAGCGGATCTGCGAGTGCGCCGGCGTCGGCCGCGCAACCGGCGCAACCCGAGGCTCAACCCGCGCCGTCGGCCGCCGAGCAACCGCCCGCGCCACCGGCTGCAACGCCTGCGTCGTCGACGGCCGGGCCGTGAATGCGACAAATCGGCAATTTCGACCGATTAAAGTGCTGACGGAAATGGCCGATGACACTCTTTAACAACTATTTCAGTACACCGGACGACAATAAGAAACGTTTGATAGACATCGGCTTCTAACCGATACACCCCACGCAAACGGGAGACCGGGGTGTGCAGCGCAAGCCCCTTGAAACCGGCAAGGCCTGCCCCATCTACGGGACAACAAGGCCAGATGCCACTGCGAAGAGGAGTGCCGCCATGCAAATGATCTACAACAGCCCCAACTACTGCGTCGTCGAATTTGCGCCGCAGGCCGGTCACCATCTGATGAATGCCGGCGGATACGAAATCGTCGACAAGAACGCGCAGCGCGAGATCTTCATCGACGGCGAACTTGCCGAGCGATTCCGCGCACACGTGAAACAGCTGATCGAAGAGGAACCGTCGCTCGACGAAGTGGACGAATTCCTCGGACAGTTCGACAGCCTGATGATGATGCCGGTCGTCCTGCACTGAACCCTGAGCGGCCCGGCACGGCGCCGGGCCATTCACCGCGCCGCTGGCGCGGTGCCGCGAGCACTCCGATCCAAGCCCCCGTCCGGTTCGCCGGCGGGGGTTTTCGTTTGGTGCGGCGGCACGCGGCGACGCCGCGGCCTCGTCGCAAGGACAACGCTCGTGCGCATGTGCCGTGCCGCCGCATCCGCGTCGACCGCATGCGCAACCCGCGTGCCACGCCGCGCGAGGCCGGACGGCGGCCCGGCGCACCGGCTACAATGACGGTTTTCCCGTCTTCGCCGGTCTCCCCCATGTCTGCGACCCCTCTCGCCGCTTCCGCCCCGCTCGACGCGCACTACACGCGCGGCGCCGAACTGCCTGCGCTGCTGAAATCGCGCATCCTGATCCTCGACGGCGCGATGGGCACGATGATCCAGCGCTACAAGCTCGACGAGGCCGCGTATCGCGGCGAGCGCTTCAAGGACTTCCCGCGCGACATCAAGGGCAACAACGAACTGCTGTCGCTCACGCAGCCGCAGATCATCCGCGAGATCCACGACCAGTACTTCGCGGCCGGCGCGGACATCGTCGAAACCAACACGTTCGGCGCGACGACGGTCGCGCAGGCCGACTACGAGATGGAAGACCTCGTCGTCGAGATGAACATCGAATCGGCGAAGCTCGCGCGCGAATCGGCCGCGAAATACACGACCCCGGACAAGCCGCGCTTCGTCGCGGGCGCGATCGGGCCAACACCGAAGACGGCGAGCATCTCGCCGGACGTCAACGACCCGGGCGCGCGCAACGTCACGTTCGACGAGTTGCGCACGTCGTACTACCAGCAAGCGAAGGCGCTGCTCGACGGCGGTGTCGACCTGTTCCTGGTCGAGACGATCTTCGACACGCTGAACGCGAAGGCCGCGCTGTTCGCGCTCGACGAACTGTTCGAGGACACCGGCGAACGCCTGCCGATCATGATCTCGGGCACCGTCACCGATGCGTCGGGCCGCATCCTGTCGGGCCAGACGGTCGAGGCGTTCTGGAATTCGCTGCGTCACGCGAAGCCGCTCACGTTCGGCCTGAACTGCGCGCTCGGCGCGGCGCTGATGCGCCCGTACATCGCCGAGCTTGCGAAGCTGTGCGACACCTACGTGTCGTGCTATCCGAACGCGGGCCTGCCGAACCCGATGGCCGAAACCGGCTTCGACGAGACGCCGGACGTCACGTCGGGCCTGCTGAAGGAATTCGCGCAAGCCGGGCTCGTGAACCTCGCCGGCGGCTGCTGCGGCACGACGCCCGAGCACATCGCCGAGATCGCAAAGGCGCTCGCCGACGTGAAACCGCGCCGCTGGCCGAGCCAGTATAGCGACGCCGCCTGACCGACCGCCTCAACGCCCGCCCTACCTCATACGAATTCGCACCGCCATGACCGATCACACGATGCGCCTTGCCGGCCTCGAGCCGTTCAACGTCACATCCGGGACGCTTTTCATCAACGTCGGCGAACGCACCAACGTCACCGGCTCGAAGGCGTTCGCGCGGATGATCCTCAACGGCCAGTTCGATGAGGCGCTCGCCGTCGCACGCCAGCAGGTCGAGAACGGCGCGCAGGTAATCGACATCAACATGGACGAGGCGATGCTCGATTCGAAGGCGGCGATGGTGCGCTTCCTGAATCTGATCGCGTCGGAGCCGGACATCGCGCGCGTGCCGATCATGATCGACTCGTCGAAGTGGGACGTGATCGAGGCCGGCCTCAAATGCGTGCAGGGCAAGGCGATCGTGAACTCGATCTCGCTGAAGGAAGGCGAGGAAGCGTTCCGCCACCACGCGAACCTGATCCGCCGCTACGGCGCGGCAGCGGTCGTGATGGCGTTCGACGAAACGGGCCAGGCCGATACCTACGAACGCAAGACCGAGATCTGCAAGCGCTCGTACGACTTCCTCGTGAACGAAGTCGGCTTCCCGCCGGAAGACATCATCTTCGACCCGAACATCTTCGCGGTCGCAACCGGCATCGAGGAACACAACAACTACGCGGTCGACTTCATCGAGGCGACCCGCTGGATCAAGCAGAACCTGCCGTACGCGAAGGTGAGCGGCGGCGTGTCGAACGTGTCGTTCTCGTTCCGCGGCAACGACCCGGTGCGCGAGGCGATCCACACCGTGTTCCTGTACCACGCGATCCAGGCGGGGATGGACATGGGCATCGTCAACGCGGGCCAGCTCGGCGTGTACGCCGATCTCGACGCGGAGCTGCGCGAGCGCGTCGAGGACGTGATCCTGAACCGCCGCGACGACTCCACCGACCGGCTCCTCGAAATCGCCGACAAGTTCAAGGCGGGCGGCGCGAAGAAGGAAGAGAACCTCGAGTGGCGCAACCAGCCGGTCGAGAAGCGGCTCTCGCACGCGCTCGTGCACGGCATCACGAACTTCATCGTCGAGGATACGGAAGAGGTGCGCGCGAAGATCGCCGCGGCCGGCGGCCGCCCGATCAACGTGATCGAAGGCCCGCTGATGGACGGGATGAACATCGTCGGCGATCTGTTCGGCCAGGGCAAGATGTTCCTGCCGCAGGTCGTGAAGTCGGCGCGCGTGATGAAGCAGGCCGTCGCGCACCTGATCCCGTTCATCGAGGAAGAAAAGCGGCTGCTCGCGGAAGCGGGCGGCGACGTACGCGCGAAGGGCAAGATCGTCATCGCGACCGTGAAGGGCGACGTGCACGACATCGGCAAGAACATCGTGTCGGTCGTGCTCCAGTGCAACAACTTCGAAGTGGTCAACATGGGCGTGATGGTCCCGTGCAACGAGATCCTCGCGAAGGCGAAGGTCGAAGGCGCGGATATCATCGGCCTGTCGGGCCTCATCACGCCGAGCCTCGAGGAAATGGCGTACGTCGCTTCCGAAATGCAGCGCGACGACTACTTCCGCGTGAAGAAGATCCCGCTGCTGATCGGCGGCGCGACGACCTCGCGCGTGCACACGGCCGTGAAGATCGCGCCGCACTACGAAGGCCCGGTCGTCTACGTGCCCGACGCATCGCGCTCGGTATCGGTTGCGTCGAACCTGCTGTCGGACGAAGGTGCGGCGAAGTATCTCGACGAACTGAAGTCCGACTACGAACGCATCCGCGACCAGCACGCGAACCGCAAGCAGCAGCCGATGGTCACGCTCGCCGACGCGCGCGCGAACAAGACCAAGGTGGACTGGGCCGGCTACACGCCGGTCAAGCCGAAGTTCATCGGCCGCCGCGTGTTCAGGAACTACGACCTGAACGAGCTCGCGAACTACATCGACTGGGGTCCGTTCTTCCAGACCTGGGATCTCGCCGGCCCGTACCCGGCGATACTGAACGACGAGATCGTCGGCGAATCGGCGCGGCGCGTGTTCTCCGACGCGAAGTCGATGCTCGCGCGCCTGATCCAGGGCCGCTGGCTGACCGCGAACGGCGTGATCTCGCTGCTGCCGGCCAACACGGTCAACGACGACGACATCGAGATCTATACCGACGAGTCGCGCTCGGAAGTGCTGCTCACGTGGCGCAACCTGCGCCAGCAGAGCGTGCGCCCGGTGGTCGACGGCGTAATGCGCCCGAACCGCTCGCTCGCCGACTTCATCGCTCCGAAGGAGTCGGGTGTGGCCGACTACATCGGGATGTTCGCGGTGACGGCCGGCCTCGGCGTCGACGTGAAGGAGAAGCAGTTCGAAGCCGACCACGACGACTACAGCGCGATCATGCTGAAAGCGCTCGCGGACCGCTTCGCGGAAGCGTTCGCCGAAGCGATGCATGCGCGCGTGCGCCGCGAGCTGTGGGGCTACGCGAGCGGCGAGACGCTCGACAACGATGCGCTGATCGCGGAAAAGTACGTGGGCATCCGCCCGGCGCCGGGCTACCCGGCCTGCCCCGACCACCTCGTGAAACGCGACATGTTCGCCGCGCTGCATGCCGAGGAGATCGGGATGAGCGTGACCGATTCGCTGGCGATGCTGCCGGCCGCGAGCGTGTCGGGCTTCTATCTGGCACACCCGGACAGCCGGTATTTCTCGGTCGGAAAAATCGGGCAGGATCAGCTCGACGACTACGCGCAGCGCATGGCGCTGTCGCAGGACGACGCGCGCCGCGCACTCGCGCCGCAGCTCTGATCGATCCCCGGGCAGCCGCCGGTTTGATCGGACAAAAAGCAAAAAGCCCGCTCGATAGCGGGCTTTTTGCTGCGGTGCGAACCTGCGTCCCGCGCGCAGCGGGGCTCAGAAGCCCCAGTGCACGTCCGCCTGGCCGGCCTTCGCTTCGCGCAGCATCATCAGGAACGGCGCGACGCGCTGCGCCAGGTTCGGCGGCACTTCGTGGTGCGCGTGGTCGGCATCGTCCTCGTGGAAATGGCCGGCGTGCTCGGCACGCTCCTGCCTGGCCTGGGCGACCGCCCCTTCCAGCTTCGCGATCGCGCCGTCCAGTTCGTCGTGCGTAATGACGCCGCGTTCGCCCAGCTGCTTGCCGACGAGGCTCAGCACGTACACGGCAAAATCCTTCAGCACATCGAGATCCTGTGCCGCCTTGCTCTTGAACGTAATCATGACAATTCCCTTTTCATCTTGTTGTGCCCGCGCGGCGCGGTTGGGGAACGCCGGCAGGCCGGCGTCCGGCCTCCGCGGACGCGGGGCGCCTGATCGGCATATTAGCACCTGTTAAAATTCTGCGATCCCTGAAACGCGCGCCCGAAAAGCGCGCCGGCAGGCCGGCGTTTCCGGCCGCCACCAACGAAGCCTTCTACCAGCATGCTGCCAGCACACAAACAGACCCTCGAAGCCCTGCTCGCGGATAGCGTCACGCAGGTCGCTCACGCGCTGAAAGGCGCCGACACGGCGTTCGTCGCCCCGACCATCACGCTGGAGCGCCCGAAGGCCGCCGCGCACGGCGACGTCGCGTGCAACGTCGCGATGCAGCTCGCCAAGCCGCTCGGCACGAACCCGCGCCAGCTCGCCGAACGGATCGTCGCCGCGCTCACGGCCCAGCCGGCCGCGCAAGGGCTCGTCGAGGCCGCCGAAATCGCCGGCCCCGGCTTCATCAACCTGCGCCTGACGGCTGCCTCGAAGCAGGCGGTGATCGCCGCCGTGTTCGACCAGGGCCGCGCGTTCGGCACGTCGGACCGCGAAAAAGGCAAACAAGTGTTGCTCGAATTCGTGTCGGCCAACCCGACCGGCCCGCTGCACGTCGGCCACGGCCGCCAGGCGGCGCTCGGCGACGTGCTCGCGAACGTGATCGCGAGCCAGGGCTACGCGGTGCACCGCGAGTTCTACTATAACGACGCGGGCGTGCAGATCGGCAACCTCGCGATCTCGACGCAGGCGCGCGCGCGCGGCCTGAAGCCCGGCGACGCGGGCTGGCCGGAAGCCGCGTACAACGGCGAATACATCGCCGACATCGCGCGCGACTACCTGAACCGCGAGACGGTCGCCGCGAAGGATGGCGAGCCGGTCACCGGCGCGGGCGACATCGAGGATCTCGACGCGATCCGCAAGTTCGCGGTCGCGTACCTGCGTCACGAGCAGGACATGGATCTGCAGGCGTTCGGCGTGAAGTTCGACCAGTACTATCTCGAGTCGTCGCTGTACAGCGAAGGCCGCGTCGAGAAGACGGTCGACGCGCTGGTCAAGGCCGGCATGACCTACGAGCAGGACGGCGCGCTGTGGCTGCGCACGACCGACGAAGGCGACGACAAGGATCGCGTGATGCGCAAGTCCGACGGCACGTACACGTACTTCGTGCCGGACGTCGCGTACCACGTGACGAAATGGGAACGCGGCTTTACGAAGGTGATCAACATCCAGGGTTCGGACCACCACGGCACGATCGCGCGCGTGCGCGCCGGCCTGCAGGGGCTGCACGTCGGCATCCCGAAGGGCTATCCCGACTACGTGCTGCACAAGATGGTCACCGTGATGCGCGACGGCCAGGAAGTGAAACTGTCGAAGCGGGCAGGCAGCTACGTGACGGTGCGCGACCTGATCGAATGGTCGGGCGGCGCGGTGCCGGGCCAGGAAGCGGCGCCGGACCTGATCGACGAGGCGACCATCACGCGCGGCCGCGACGCGGTGCGCTTCTTCCTGATTTCGCGCAAGGCCGATACCGAGTTCGTCTTCGACATCGACCTCGCGCTGAAACAGAACGACGAAAACCCGGTCTACTACGTCCAGTACGCGCATGCGCGGATCTGCTCGGTGCTCAACGAACTGAAGTCGCGCTACAACGTCGAAGCCTCGCAGCTGCCGGGCGCCGACCTGTCGCAGCTCACGAGCCCGCAGGCCGTGTCGCTGATGCAGAAGCTCGCTGAATATCCGGACATGCTTACGCACGCGGCAAACGAACTGGCACCGCACGCCGTCGCGTTCTATCTGCGCGATCTCGCTGGCGAATTCCACTCGTTCTACAATGCGGAGCGCGTGCTCGTCGACGACGAAGCGCCGCGCAATGCGCGCGCAGCGCTCCTCGCCGCGACGCGGCAAGTGCTCGAGAATGGTCTGGCGGTGCTCGGCGTGTCCGCGCCCGCCAAGATGTAAGCGGCCCGAACCGGGCAGCGAATGGCCGCAGCAGCGCCCGCCGCCGGCGCGCCTGCCGCGGCCTTTTCACGATTCTTTTTGCAGGTGACTCAAGCAATGGCACAACCACGCCGAACTTCGAAGCAATCGAAACAAGCCGGAGGGACATTTCTTGGAATCGTGCTGGGCCTGATCGTCGGCCTCGCAATCGCAGTGGTCGTGGCGCTCTATATCACGCGTTCGCCGTCGCCGTTCGTGTCGAAGGTCGCGCCGCCGCCGGCCGACAACGGCGCGAGCCAGCCGCAGCAGTTCGACCCGAACCGCGCACTGCAGGGCAAGACGCCCGGCCAGCCGGTGCCGCAGGCCGCGCAGCCCGCGCCGCCGAACACCGCGCCCGGCCAGGCCGCGAACCAGACCCAGGGCGGCCTGCTGCCCGAACCGCAGATCGTCGAAGTGCCGCCGTCGGGCAACTCGAACGGCTCCAGCGGCTCGAACAGCACGAGCGCGTCGAACAATGCGTCGTCGGGTAACGGCGTCGCCGTCGCGCCGAAGCCGGCCGACAACACGCCGCCGCCGAAGAAGACGCAGCAGGCGCAGCAACAACAGCAGCAGCAAGGCGGCGAGGACGATCTCGCACGCTTCGCGGCGCAGAAGCAGGCGCAACAGGCCGCTGCGCAGAAACAGCAACAAGCCGCCAACACGGCGAAGCCGACGTCGTCCACGACGGCCGCCGCCGCAGCGAAGCCGCCGACCGCGGCCGACGCGAACACAGGCTACTTCCTGCAGGTCGGCGCGTATAAAACGGAAGGCGACGCCGAGCAGCAGCGTGCGCGCCTGGGCTTCCAGGGTTTCGAGTCGAAGGTGTCGAAGCGCGATGTCAGCGGCGTGACCTATTTCCGCGTGCGCGTCGGCCCGTTCTCGAAATTCGAGGATATGAACTCGGCCCGTCAGCGCCTGTCCGACGCAGGTGTCGACACGGCGGTGATCCGCTTCACGAAGCAGTAAGCAGCCGGCCGCGCCCGCGCAGAACCCGTTACGTTCCGTAACCCGAGCAACTGATTCGACGTTCACAACATGAAAAAACTGCTTAGCACGCTTCTTCTGTCCCTGGGCCTGGCCGCTGCCGGCTTCGCCCAGGCTTCGCCCGCCGCCCCCGTTTCCGGCAAGGACTTCGAGGTGATGAAGTCGCCGCAGCCGGTGTCCGCGCCGGCTGGCAAGGTCGAGGTGATCGAGTTCTTCTGGTACGGCTGCCCGCACTGCTACGAATTCGAGCCGACGATCGAGGCCTGGGTGAAGAAGCAGGGCAACAACATCGACTTCAAGCGTGTGCCGGTGGCATTCCGCGACGATTTCATCCCGCACTCGAAGCTGTACTACGCGGTGTCCGCGCTCGGCATCTCGGAGAAGGTCACGCCGGCGATCTTCAACGCGATCCACAAGCAGAAGAACTACCTGCTGACGCCGCAGGCGCAGGCCGACTTCCTCGCAACGCAAGGCGTCGACAAGAAGCAGTTCATGGACGCCTACAACTCGTTCAGCGTGCAGGGCGAGGTGAAGCAATCGGCCGAACTGCTGAAGAACTACGCGATCGACGGCGTGCCGACGGTCGTCGTCCAGGGCAAGTACAAGACGGGCCCGGCTTACACGAACAGCATCCCGGGCACCGCACAAGTGCTCGACTATCTCGTGAAGCAGGTTCAGGACAAGAAGCTCTGATCCCCGCCCGCGCGCCGGCATGACTACTCCGCTGAAGGTCTTCATCACCGGCGCGTCGAGCGGCCTCGGCCTCGCGATGGCCGAGGAATACGCCCGCCAGGGCGCCACACTCGCCCTCGTCGCGCGCCGCACCGATGCACTCGATGCATTCGCGCGGCGCTTCCCGACGCTGTCCATCTCCGTCTATTCCGCCGACGTGCGCGACGCCGATGCGCTCGCCACGGCTGCCGCGTCGTTCAGCGCCGCGCACGGCTGCCCCGACGTCGTGATCGCGAACGCGGGCATCAGCCAGGGCGCCGTCACGGGCCAGGGCGATCTCGCCGCGTTCCGCGACGTGATGGACATCAACTACTACGGAATGGTCGCGACGTTCGAGCCGTTCGTCGGCCCGATGACGGCCGCGCGGCACGGCACGCTGGTCGGCGTCGCAAGTGTCGCCGGCGTGCGCGGCCTGCCCGGCTCCGGCGCGTACAGCGCGTCGAAATCGGCCGCGATCAAGTATCTCGAGGCGCTGCGCGTCGAGCTGCGCCCGGCCGGCGTCGGCGTCGTGACGATCGCGCCCGGCTACATCCGCACGCCGATGACCGCGCACAACCCGTACCGGATGCCGTTCCTGATGGACGCCGACCGCTTCGCCGCCCGCGCCGCGCGTGCGATCGCACGGCAGCATGCGTTTCGCGTGATTCCGTGGCAGATGGGCGTCGTCGCGAAGGTGCTGCACGTGCTGCCGCGCTGGCTCTACGACCGCCTGTTCGAGAAGGCACCGCGCAAGCCGAAGGCCGGCGCACACTGAACGCGCCAAGCGCACCGGGCATCCGGTGCGCCGTTGTCGGCACCGGGCCGGACTCGGCCGCGCCGTCGTGCCATGCCTACGCAGCGCGCTGCCGCCTTCCGGCCGTACGCAATCGTCGCGCGATGATGCGGCGATCGCGGCGATTTTCGCCGGCCCCGCGTCGATCCCGCCTGTCTCCACTGATGTCTACCGCGTTGGCCCATCGGCCGGCGCTCACCGCCCCGCCGCGCCCGCATCCACCGCCATCCCGCCGCCCCAGCACGCATTCCGCCGCGAACGCAGCCGTTTCTCGGTCAATTCACCGCGTTCCGACGCCTTTTTCCACGCGTCGCGCGCTTTGACGGTATGCTATTCGCCAGCCGCGCCGGCCCCGCTCGCTTCCGGCCGCGCCCGCATCCCGTCACCCAGCAAAAAACACAAGCCACGTGGGAGATCCTATGCACGTCAAGTTGTTCGCCGCGGCCGCGGTCGCCGCCGCTCTCGCCACTCCCGGCCTCGCCGCCGCGAAGCCGCTCACCGTCTGCACGGAATCGAGCCCGGACGGCTTCGACGTCGTGCAGTACAACTCGCTCGTCACGACCAACGCATCGGCCGACGTGATCTTCAACACGCTCGTGTCGTACGACGAAGCCGCGAAGAAGGTCGTGCCCGCGCTCGCCGACAAATGGGACGCCAGCGCCGACGGCCTGACGTACACGTTCCACCTGCGCCCGAACGTTGCCTTCCAGACCACCGACTACTTCAAGCCGAGCCGCCCGCTGAACGCGGACGACGTGGTGTTCACGTTCTCGCGGATGCTCGACGATTCGAACCCGTGGCACAAGGTCGCCGGCGCGAGCGGCTTCCCGCACGCGCAGTCGATGGGCCTCGTGAAGCTGGTGAAGTCGGTCACGAAGGTCGACGACAACACGGTGAAGTTCGTGCTGAACGAGCCGAACGCGACGTTCGTGCCGATCCTGACGATGGGCTTCGCATCGATCTACTCGTCCGAATACGCCGACCAGCTGCTGAAGGCCGGCAAGCAGGCCGACTTGAACGCGAAACCGATCGGCACGGGCCCGTTCGTGCTCAAGAGCTACACGAAGGACGCGCTGATCCGTTACGACGTGAACCCGACCTACTGGGGCGCCAAGCCGAAGGTCGACCGGCTGATCTACGCGATCACGCCCGACGCGTCGGTGCGCATGCAGAAGGTGAAGGCCGGCGAATGCCAGATCGCGCTGTCGCCGAAACCGCAGGACGTGCTCGCCGCGAAGGGCGAAAGCGCGCTGAAGGTCGTGCAGACGCCCGCGTTCATGACCGCGTTCGTCGCGCTGAACACGCAGAAGAAGCCGCTCGACAACGAGAAAGTGCGCGAAGCGCTGAACCTCGCATTCGATCGCACGACCTACCTGAAGGTCGTGTTCGACAACACGGCGACGCCCGCGAACAACCCGTATCCGCCGAACACGTGGAGCTACGCGAAGGACATCGCGCCGTATTCGTACGATCCCGCGAAGGCAAGGCAGCTGCTCGCGCAGGCAGGCTTCCCGAACGGCTTCTCGACGACGATCTGGACGCGTCCGACCGGCAGCGTGCTGAACCCGAACCCGAAGGCCGGCGCGGAACTGCTGCAGGCCGACCTCGCGAAGATCGGCGTGAAGGCCGAAGTGAAGGTGATCGAGTGGGGCGAACTGATCAAGCAGGCGAAGCTCGGCCAGCATGACATGCTGTTCATGGGCTGGGCCGGCGACAATGGCGATCCGGACAACTACCTGTCGCCGCTGTTCAGCTGCAATGCGGTGAAATCGGGCATCAACTTCGCGCGCTTCTGCGATGCGCAGCTCGACAAGCTGATCGCCGACGGCAAGTCGACGGCCGATCAGGCGAAGCGCGCGAAGCTGTACGAAACGGCGCAAAAGATCATCCACGACCAGGCCCTGTGGATTCCGCTCGGCTACCCGACGGCGGCGGCGCTCACGCGCTCGAACGTGAGCGGCTATCACGTCAGCCCGTTCGGCCGCCAGAACTTCACGACGGTCTCCGTGCAGTAACCACGCGTGGCGCGCAAGCGACGGCGGCATCGCCGTTCGCTTGCGGCTCGCGCGCCGCGCTTGCTACACTGCGCGCTCATTCCTCATACCGGACGCCAGTCAAAGTGAACAACTAAGCCTTCCCAAAAATGTTTTCGCCGCCGTGCCAAGCACGCCGCGCGAAGGGTTTCATGCATTTTCGGAGGTGCTTATGGCTGCTGCCACGCCGGCTGGCGCGCTCGTCGCGTTTCATCACGTTTCCTTCCGCTTCGACGACGGCTTCACGCTGTTCGATTCGCTCGACCTCGCCATCGACCGCACGCCGACGGGCATCGTCGGGCGCAACGGCGTCGGCAAGAGCCTGCTCGCGCAATTGATCGCGGGCCGGCGCACACCGCACGCGGGCACGATCGAACGGCACACGCTGGTCGCCTGCGTCGCGCAGCAGCACGACGACGCGCCGAACGACACGCGAACCGTCGCCGAAATCGCCGCGCTCGATGCACCGCTCGCCGCCCTCGCCCGCGTCGCGGACGGCCACGCGGACGCGCCCGACTTCGACCTGATCGGCGCGCGCTGGGATCTGGCCGAGCGGCTGCGCGCGGCGCTCGACGCAGCCGGCCTGCCGGACGTGCGTGCCGATACGCGCGCTCGGACGCTGAGCGGCGGCCAGCGCGCGCGCGTCGCGCTGATCGGTGCGCTGCTGTCGGACGCCGGGCTGCTGGTGCTCGACGAACCGACCAACCATCTCGACGCACCGGGCCGTGCGTGGCTGCGCGCAGCGCTCGACGGCTGGCGCGGCGGCGTCGTCATCGTCAGCCATGACCGCGCGCTGCTCGCGCACGTGCGGCGCATCGTCGAGCTGACGCCGCACGGCGCGCGCGCGTATGGCGGCAACTACGCGCTGTATCGTGCGCAGCGCGACGCGGAACAGGGTGCCGCGCAGGCCGCGCTCGAGCATGCCCGTACGGAGCGCGGACGCGTGAGGCGCCGGCTAGAACGGGAGCACGACACGATCCAGCGCCACGCGGCCGGTTCGCTGCGCGATGCGAAGACGGCCAACCTGTCATCGGGCGCACGTCAGAGCCGCAAGGGTGCGGCGCGCAACATCATGGGTCAGGTCCGGCGTCATCAGAACGACTTCAAGGCGACGCTCGACGAACGCGTACAGGAGGCCGCCGCGCGCGTCGAAGCCGATGCGCCGGTGCTCGTGTCGTTGCCTGGCACCGAGGTCAGCGCACGCCGTCGGCTGTTCACGCTCGATCGAGCGCAATTGCCGTGGTGCGCAGACGCGATCACGTGGTCGGCCAGCGGCCCGGTTCGCATCGCGCTGACGGGCCCGAACGGCTGCGGAAAATCGACGCTGCTGCGGATGCTCGCCGGCGAACTCGCGCCGCGTTCGGGCACCTGCACGACGCACGTGAGCGCCGCGTATCTCGACCAGCGACTCGCGCTGCTCGATCCCGAGCGCTCGATCGTCGAGCAGTTGGGACGCCTCGATACGTCGCTCGCCGAAGGCGACCTGCGCAGCCGGCTCGCGCTGCTGCAGCTCGACGGCGCCCGCGCGACTCAGCCGGCGCAGCGCCTGAGCGGCGGCGAACGGCTGAAGGCCGCGCTCGCGTGTGCGTTGTGGCGCGGTACGCCGGCGCAGATGCTGCTGCTAGACGAGCCGACCAATCACCTCGATCTCGAATCGGTGCGCGCGATCGAAGCCGCACTGGCAGGCTTTCCCGGCGCAATCGTGGCCGCGTCGCACGACGCCGCGTTTCTCGCGGCGCTCGAGCCGACGCACACGATGCAATGGCAGCGCGACGGGTGGCGTTACGAACCCGTCGCGTGACGTGACGCCGCGCGCTCAGCGCGCGGTGCGAAAACGCAGCACGCCGTCGTCGCCCTGCTCGCGCACGAGTTCGCCCGTAAGCCACAGCAGGTTCAGGTGGGCGAGCGCTTCGCCGAGCGCGAACGTCATCTGGTGGATGTCGAGCTCGCGGCGGCGGAACATGATCGGCACGATGTCGGCCGCGCTCGCCGGCTTCTCCGCGCACGCGGCCCGCACTTCGTCGAGCCGCGCGTCGTGGTGGGCGCGCAGTTGCGCGATGCGCGTGCGCACGCCGCGGAACGGCTTGCCGTGCGACGGCAGCACGAGCGTGTCGGGCGCCATCGTCTCGTAGCGGCCGAGCGACTCCAGATACAGCGCGAGCGGGTTCGCCTCCGGTTCGAGATCGAACACGGACACGTTCGTCGAGATGCGCGGCAGCACCATGTCGCCGGAGATCAGCACGCCGTCCGCTTCGCTGTGGAGTGCGCAATGCTCGGGCGAATGGCCGTAGCCGGTGACGACGCACCACGTGCGTGCGCCGATCTTCACCGTATCGCCTTCGCGCAGGCGCCGGTAGCGCGGCGGCACGGCCGGCACGAGATCCGAGTAGTAGCTGCGGCGGCTGCGCAGCTTGTCGAGCGCGGCGGAATCGGTCAGCCCGTGACGCGCGAAGTGATCGGCCGCGGCCGCGCCGCCCGCGTTCGAGCCGTTGCCGGCCGCCATCAGGCAGCCGAACATGTATTCGCCGAGCGTCATCCACAGCCGCACATTCCAGCGGCCCTTGTCGCCGCCCTCGCACAGCCAGTTCGCGAGACCGAAGTGATCGGGGTGGCAGTGCGTGACCAGCACGCGCAGCACCGGCAGCCCGTCGAGATGCCGGTCGAAGATCTGTTCCCAGTGCGTGCGGATCGCGTCCGACGAGATCCCGCAGTCGACGACGGTCCAGCCGGCCTGCCCGTCGATCTCGTCGCGCAGCAGCCAGAGATTGATGTGGTCGAGCGAGAACGGCAGCGGCATGCGCAGCCAGCGCACGCCGGGCGCGACCTCGAACGTGTCGCCCGCGGCAGGCAGCGTGTCGGCGAAGGGATAGTCGAGTTGGTGTTCCAGGGCATTCATCGGTGGGGCGTCTCGTCGTTATCGTTGCAGTACGGTTGCCGATGCGGATGCGAAAGCGCCGCCGCGGGCATCGCGTCGATTCTATCGCCGTCGCGCGAAACGCGTGCCCGGCACGCGCTCGCCGGGCAAAAAAAGTTCGTGCCAGAATCGGTTCCGTACCCGTATCTTTACGCGAAGATGCACCGAACGGCACTCAACGGCGAATAACCTGCACATTGACGACGCTCGATACCGCACCGCGAAAGTCATTGAATCGCCGACTTGGGCGCTAAAATGGCGACTGCTTACAGCCCCTCTTGAACGAGCCTGCACGCAATGAATCACTTCCCCAAGCTGCTGTCGTCGCAGATCGGTTTCGACGTCGCCCAGACGATGCTCGAATACTTCGACCGCCACTACCGGATCTTCCGGGAGGCTGCCGTCGAAGCGAAGACCCTATACGAGCGCACCGACTGGCACGGACTGCAGCGGCTAGCGCGCGAGCGGATCACGTCGTACGACGATCGCGTGAAGGAATGCGTCGAGGTGCTGCAGGACGAATACGACGCGGAAGACATCGACGACGAGGTGTGGCAGCAGATCAAGCTGCACTACATCGGCCTGCTCACGTCGCACCGGCAGCCCGAATGCGCGGAAACGTTCTTCAATTCGGTGTGCTGCAAGATCCTGCATCGCTCGTATTTCAGCAACGATTTCATCTTCGTGCGGCCCGCGATCTCGACCGAATATCTCGAGAACGACGAGCCGGCCGCGAAGCCGACCTATCGCGCGTACTACCCGGCCACCGACGGGCTCGCGGCCACGCTCGAGCGCATCGTCACGAACTTCCAGCTGGAGCCGCCGTTCGAGGATCTCGCGCGCGACATCGGCTGCGTGATGCAGGCGATCACCGACGAATTCGGCCAGTTCGAAGAAGCGCCGAATTTCCAGATCCACGTGCTGTCGTCGCTGTTCTTCCGCAACAAGAGCGCGTACATCGTCGGCCGCATCATCAATGCCGATCGCGTGCTGCCGTTCGCGGTGCCGATCCGTCACGTGCGGCCGGGCGTGCTCGCGCTCGACACCGTGCTGCTGCGCCGCGACCAGCTGCAGATCATCTTCAGCTTCTCGCACTCGTATTTCCTCGTCGACATGGGCGTGCCGTCCGCGTATGTGGATTTCCTCTGCACGATCATGCCGGGCAAGCCGAAGGCCGAGATCTACACGTCGGTCGGGCTGCAGAAGCAGGGCAAGAACCTGTTCTACCGCGACCTGCTGCACCATCTGTCGCACTCGAGCGACCGCTTCATCATCGCGCCCGGGATCAAGGGCCTCGTGATGCTCGTGTTCACGCTGCCGTCGTTCCCGTACGTGTTCAAGATCATCAAGGATCACTTCCCGCCCCCGAAGGAAACGACGCGCGCGCAGATCATGGAGAAGTACCAGCTCGTGAAGCGCCACGACCGCCTCGGGCGGATGGCCGACACGCTCGAATATTCGAGCGTCGCCCTGCCGATCGCGCGGCTCGACCATGCGCTCGTGCGCGAACTGGAGAAGGAAGTGCCGTCGCTGCTCGAATACGAGGACGGCAACCTCGTGATCAGGCACCTGTACATCGAACGCCGGATGACGCCGCTGAACCTGTTCCTGCAGAACGGCACCGATGCGGACATCGAGCACGGCGTGAAGGAGTACGGCAACGCGGTGAAGGAATTGATGAAGGCCAACATCTTCCCCGGCGACATGCTGTACAAGAATTTCGGCGTCACGCGCCACGGCCGCGTCGTGTTCTACGACTACGACGAAATCGAATACCTGACCGACTGCAACGTGCGGCGCGTGCCGCCGCCGCGCAATGAAGAAGACGAGCTGTCCGGCGAACCGTGGTATACCGTCGGCCCGCACGACATCTTTCCGGAAACCTACGGACCGTTCCTGCTGGGCGACCCGCGCGTGCGCTCGGTGTTCATGAAGCATCACGCGGACTTTTTCGAACCCGCGCTGTGGCAGGCAAGCAAGGACAAGCTGCTGCAGGGCGAGCTGCCCGACTTTTACCCGTACGACGTGTCGATGCGCTTTCGCGTGCGCTATCCCGCACGCTTCGACGCGACGGATGCCCATGACGGGGAAGGCGACGCGCAGCGCGCCGCCTGACGCCCGAGCACCTCGAACCCGTTATCGACCCGATTTCCGCCAACGGAATCCACTCCGATGAATACCCAAGACAATCCGCTTTCACACCTGTTCGACAACAACGACGCCTGGGTCAAACGCCAGCTCGCCGAGGATCCGGATTTCTTCGCGCGCCTGGCCGACCAGCAAGCGCCGGAATATCTGTGGATCGGCTGCTCGGATTCGCGCGTGCCCGCGAACCAGATCATCGGCCTGCCGCCGGGCGAAGTGTTCGTTCACCGTAACATTGCGAACGTCGTCGTGCACAGCGACCTGAACTGCCTGTCGGTGATCCAGTTCGCGGTCGACATCCTGCGCGTGAAGCACATCATGGTCGTCGGCCACTACGGCTGCTCGGGCGTGAACGCGGCGCTGCACAACCGGCGCGTCGGCCTCGCCGACAACTGGCTGCACCACGTGCAGGACGTGCGCGAGCGTCACGCGGCGCTGCTCGACGAATGGCCGGTCGGCGAAGCGCGCTATCGCCGCCTGATCGAGCTGAACTCGATCGAACAGGTCGTCAACGTGTGCCGCACGACGATCGTCAACGACGCGTGGGCGCGCGGCCAGTCGCTCACCGTGCACGGGCTCGTGTACGGCGTGCACGACGGGCGCATGCGCAACCTCGGGATGGCCGTATCGAGCTTCGAAGCGCTCGATACGACCTACCGGCGCTGCGTCGCGGCGCTCACCGCGCGCGGCCAGCATGCACCCGACAACGACATGGTTGCCGCGGACGCGGCACGGCTCGACGGCGTCGCACAGGCGGTCGCCGATACGCTGAAGCCGTGTGGCGACGCGAAGTAAGCGGCGCGGACGCCGCTTCCGGCAGTCAAGGCCGCATGCCCGGGCGCGGCGATCCCCGCGGGCACGAACTGATCTGACACCGGCACCGCCGCCTCGGCGGTGCAACGAAAAGGAGCGGCGAACATGAAAACCGTACTGATCGTCGGCGCATCGCGCGGCTTGGGGCGCGAATTCGTCCGGCAATACCGGCGCGACGGCTGGAACGTGATCGCCACCGCGCGCGACGACGCGTCGCTCGCCGCGCTGCGCGAGCTCGGCGCGCACGCGCATGCGCTCGACATCGCTCAGCCCGAGCAGATCGCAGCGCTCGGCTGGAAGCTCGACGGCGAACGGCTCGACGCGGCGGTGGTCGTGTCCGGCGTCTACGGGCCGCGCACCGAAGGCGTCGAAACGATCGCCTCCGAGGATTTCGACGCGGTCATGCATACGAACGTGCGCGGGCCGATGCAGTTGCTGCCGATCCTGCTGCCGCTCGTCGAGGACGCGCGCGGCGTGCTGGCGGTCATGTCGAGCCGGATGGGCAGCATCGCCGAGGCGACCGGCACGACCGGCTGGCTGTATCGCGCGAGCAAGGCCGCGCTGAACGACGTGCTGCGCATCGCGTCGCTGCAGACGCGCCACGCCGCGTGCATCTCGCTGCATCCCGGCTGGGTGCGCACCGACATGGGCGGCTCGCAGGCCGCGATCGATCCGGAAACGAGCGTCACCGGCATGCGCCGCGTGATCGCCGAAGCCGGCGCGGACATCTCGCAGGCCAACGGCCGATTCTTCCAGTACGACGGCGTCGAGCTGAGCTGGTAAGCCGGACTCACAACCCTGCGTCGTTAATTCACGATTCGCATGACTTCGAACCGACCTGACGCGTGCCCGTGCGGCGGCGCGTCCCCCGCTGCCGCCGGCAAAGCGCCGGCCCCGCGTTATGCGGCCTGCTGCGGCCGCTTCATCGACGGCGGCGAAGCCGCACCCACCGCGCTCGAATTGATGCGTTCGCGGTACAGCGCGTACGTGCTCGGCGCAACCGACTACCTGCGCGCGACCTGGGCCGCGCGCACCTGCCCGGCCGATCTCGATGCCGACCCCGATGCGCCCGACGCCCCGCGCTGGCTCGGTCTCGCCGTCAAGCGTCATGCGCCGCTCGACGAACGGCACGCGGAGGTCGAATTCGTGGCCCGCTACAAGATCGGCGGGCGTGCATACCGGCTTCACGAAACCAGCCGTTTCGAGCGCGACGAGCACGGTTTCTGGCGCTATGTCGACGGTGAAGTAAGTGAACGCTGACAAATAGTTGCCATGTCAGACGCCGGGTAATTCCCGCATTGCACAACCCGAATTTGTCGGGCTACGATGACCTTCGAATTGGTCATGTTGCATGGCAGGGCTTACGAATGGCGTTCAGCAAGGTATTGGTGGGATGGATGGCGGCCTGCGCGCTGTCGGCCGCTCAGGCCGGTACGCTGCCGAACGCAAATGGCGACACATCCGCGGCAAACGGATCGCTCGCCCATGCCGAGCGTTTCGACTACGGCGATTCGGGTCTCCCGCAGGTCGCCGCGAACCTCAACGAGCAGATCATCAGCATTCCGGCCGATGCGTCGGGCTCCGTGATGCTCGAGGCCACGCTGTTCAAGCCGAACGGCCCCGGCCCGTTCCCGCTCGTCGTCTTCAACCACGGCAAGAACACCGGCGATCTGCATCTGCAGCCGCGCAGCCGTCCGGTCGCGTTCGCGCGCGAATTCGTGCGCCGCGGCTATGCGGTCATCGCGCCGAACCGCCAGGGCTTCGCCGGTTCGGGCGGCACGTACCAGCAGGAAGGCTGCAACGTCGAGAAGAACGGCCTCGCACAGGCCGCCGACGTCGCCGCGACGATCCGCTACATGTCTCGCCAGTCGTACATCGACCCGTCGCGCATCGTCGTCGCGGGCACGTCGCACGGCGGCCTCGTGTCGGTCGCGTACGGCACCGAAGCGGCGCCCGGCGTGCGCGGCATCATCAACTTCTCCGGCGGGCTGCGCCAGGATCTCTGCGACGGCTGGCAGCGCAATCTCGTCGACGCGTTCGACCAGTACGGCGCGCATACGGCCGTGCGTTCGCTGTGGCTGTACGGCGACAACGATTCGGTGTGGACGCCGGCGCTCGTCGCGCAGATGCACGACGCGTACGTGTCGCACGGCACGCAGGCGCAATTCATCGATTACGGCCGCTACAAGGACGATGCGCACCGGCTGATCGTCGATCGCGACGGCGTGCCCGTGTGGTGGCCGGCCGTGCATGCGTTCCTCGCCGAGCTGAACCTGCCGACGTCGGTGCGCTACGCGGTCGCCAACCCGCACGAGCCGAATGCGACCGGCTACGCGTCGATCGATGCCGTCGACGCGGTGCCGTTCCTCGACGAGGCCGGCCGCGAAGGCTATCGTCACTTCCTGAGCCAGCATCCGAGCCGCGCGTTCGCGGTGTCGGCCGAAGGCGCCTGGTCGTGGGCCGAAGGCGGCGACGACCCGATGGCGCTCGCGCTCGACAACTGCACGAAGCAGGGTGCGGGCGCATGCCGGCTGTATGCGGTCAACGAGCGCGTCGTGTGGAACGCGACGCAGACGGCCGACAACGGCGCCGGCAACCCACAGCACGACGCCGATACGCGCGCGCTGGCTTCGCGCTGATACGGGACGCGCGACGCGCCGCCAGTGCGCGTCTTTTCAGCGTCCGCCGCCCCTTCCCCGTTTCGCGAACGCTCGCGTCCAACCCGCGACGACGTTCGCGCGCGCCCGGTGTCACGTGAACCGCCCACGCCCCTCCTGCGGCGACTTGCGCGGGCCGGCCTCATCGCCTTTCCCGAACGGCTGAGGCGCCCGATTCAGCACACCATGCGTCCATCGCAGCACGCATGCCGCCCGGCTTCGCGCCCTTTTTCACTTCCCGCCCTTTTTTTTCACGACCGGGCGCCCGCCTGCCCCACGATTTTTTTCTGTCGGGGGGTGTCACTCGAACGTCGTCATCTGCGGTCATTTCGGGGCATCTGGCGCGTACCGTTCCGAGCGGCCCCGATCTGCGCCGAACTCCCGTCCGGCAAGGCTTTGCGGCGTTTGTAACCAGTAGTGCAACGGGCGGCGGAACACGCTAATCTCAGCGCGTTTTCGTCTGTCGCCGCGCGGTATCGCGTTCGATACCCGCCGCCGTTTTACCCCCGGAGTTGCCTTGAGTACGCCAGCCACCGACGACTGGGTCGCGCGCAGCCTGCGCGCGGTCTGGCATCCCTGCACCCAGATGAAGCACCACGAGCGCCTGCCGCTCATCCCCGTCGCGCGCGGCGCGGGCGTATGGCTATACGACCGCGACGGGCGCCGCTACTTCGACGCGATCAGTTCGTGGTGGGTGAACCTGTTCGGCCATGCGAACCCGGACATCAACGCAGCGCTGAAGGACCAGCTCGACACGCTCGAGCACGCGATGCTCGCGGGCTGCACGCACGAGCCGGCGATCGAGCTCGCCGAGCGCCTGCACGCGCTCAGCGCGCGCACGCTCGGGCATGCGTTCTTCGCGTCGGACGGCGCGTCGGCCGTCGAGATCGCGCTGAAGATGAGCTTCCACGCGTGGCGCAACCGCGGCCGCGCGGACAAGCGCGAATTCGTGTGCGTCGCGAACAGCTATCACGGCGAGACCATTGGCGCGCTCGGCGTGACCGACGTCGCGCTGTTCAAGGATGCGTACGATCCGCTGATCCGCAATGCGCACGTGGTCGCGTCGCCCGACGCGCGCGGCGCGCTGCCGGGCGAGACGGCCGCCGACGTCGCGGGCCGCGCGCTCGACGACGTGCGGCGCCTGTTCGCGGAACGCGCCGACCGGATCGCCGCGCTGATCGTCGAGCCGCTCGTACAGTGCGCGGCCGGCATGGCGATGCACGATCCGTCGTACGTGCGCGGACTGCGCGCGCTGTGCGACGAATTCGGCGTGCACCTGATCGCCGACGAGATCGCGGTCGGCTGCGGCCGCTCCGGCACCTTCTTCGCATGCGAGCAGGCCGGCGTCTGGCCCGATTTCCTGTGCCTATCGAAAGGCATCAGCGGCGGTTACCTGCCGCTGTCGCTCGTGCTCACGCGCGACGACGTGTTCGCGGCGTTCTACGACGACGACACGACGCGCGGCTTCCTGCACTCGCATTCGTACACCGGCAACCCGCTCGCGTGCCGCGCGGCGGTCGCGACGCTCGACCTGTTCGCGCGCGACGACGTGCTCTCGGCCAACACGCGCAAGTCGGCGGCGATGCGCGCGGCACTCGCGCCGCTCGACGCGCACCCGCAGGTGCGCCACCTGCGCGAACGCGGCACGCTGTTCGCATTCGACGTCGCGCTCGACGGCGATGCGGCACGCGGCTTCTCGCGGCGCTTCTTCGAACGGGCGCTCGAACGCGAACTGCTGCTGCGCCCGATCGGCACGACCGTGTACCTGATGCCGCCGTATGTGATGAGCGACGACGACATCGCGTGGCTTGCGCAACGCACGCGCGACACGCTCGACGCGACGCTCGCGGAGGGGGTGCGATGAATCGATCGGTGCCTGAAACGACCACGCCGCTGCTCGACACGCTGCAGCGCGGCCTCGCCGAACTCGACGCGCAAGGGCTGCGCCGCGTGCGCCGCACCGCCGACACCGCATGCGACGCGCACATGCGCGTCGACGGCCGCGACATCGTCGGCTTCGCGAGCAACGACTACCTCGGCCTCGCCGCGCACCCGGCGCTCGTCGCCGCGTTCGCCGAAGGCGCGCAGCGCTACGGCTCCGGCAGCGGCGGCTCGCATCTGCTCGGCGGGCACTCGCGCGCGCACGCGACGCTCGAGGACGAACTCGCCGGCTTCGCGGGCGGCTTCTCCGATGCGCCGCGCGCGCTGTACTTCAGCACCGGCTACATGGCGAACCTCGCCGCGATGACCGCGCTGACGGCGAAGCACGCGACGATCTTCTCCGACGCGCTGAATCACGCATCGCTGATCGACGGGATCCGGCTGTCGCGTGCGAACGTGCAGGTCTACCCGCATGCGGACACGGCCGCGCTCGCCGCGCTGCTCGAAGCGTCCGATGCGGAAACGAAACTGATCGTCAGCGATACCGTGTTCAGCATGGACGGCGACATCGCGCCGCTCGCCGAACTCGTCGCGCTGGCGGAGCGCCATGGCGCATGGCTCGTCGTCGACGACGCGCACGGCTTCGGCGTGCTCGGCCCGCAGGGGCGCGGCGCGCTCGCGGCCGCCGCACTGCGCTCGCCGAACCTCGTGTACGTTGGCACGCTCGGCAAGGCCGCCGGCGTCGCGGGGGCGTTCGTCGTCGCGCACGAGACGGTGATCGAATGGATGATCCAGCGCGCGCGCAGCTACATCTTCACGACGGCCGCGCCGCCGGCCGTCGCGCATGCCGTATCGGCAAGCCTGAAGGTGATCGGCAGCGACGAAGGCGACGCACGGCGCACGCACCTGGCCGCGCTGATCGAGCGCACGCGCGCGCTGCTGCACAAGACGCGCTGGCAGCCGGTCGATTCGCACACCGCCGTGCAGCCGCTCGTGATCGGCAGCAACGACGCGACGCTCGCCGCGATGCGCTCGCTCGACGCGCACGGCCTGTGGGTGCCCGCGATCCGGCCGCCGACGGTGCCGGCCGGCACGTCGCGGCTACGCATCTCGCTGTCGGCCGCGCATTCGTTCGACGATCTCGCGCGGCTCGAAGCCGCGCTCACCGAAGCCAGCGAGCAGGCAGCATGAACGCGCCCCTGTCCCTTTTCGTCACCGGCACCGACACCGAGATCGGCAAGACCTTCGTATCGGCCGCGATGTTGCACGGCTTCGCGCGCCACGGGCTGCGCGCGGCCGCGCTGAAACCCGTCGCGGCCGGCGCGTATGAGCGCGACGGCGTGTGGCGCAACGAAGACGCGGACCAGCTCGATGCGGCCGCGAACGTCGTGCTGCCGCCCGAGCTGCGCACGCCGTTCCTGCTGAAGGCACCCGCGGCCCCGCACATCGTCGCCGCGCAGGAAGGCGTGACGCTCGACATCGACACGATCGTCGCGAGCCACCGCGAAGCGCTGACGCGTGCGGACGTCGTCGTCGTCGAAGGCGTCGGCGGCTTCCGCGTGCCGCTCAACGACACGCAGGACACGGCCGATCTCGCGGTCGCGCTCGGCCTGCCCGTCGTGCTCGTCGTCGGCATGCGGCTAGGCTGCATCAGCCACGCACTGCTGACCGCCGACGCGATTCGCCAGCGCGGCCTCACGCTTGCGGGCTGGGTCGCGAACCACGTCGATCCGGCCATGACGTATGCCGACGAGAACGTCGCGACGATCCGCGACTGGCTCGCGCGCGAGCATCGCGCGCCGCTGCTGGGCCGCATCGCGCACATGCGCCCGGCCGCCCCCGAATCCGCCGCGGCGATGCTCGACATCGCCGCGCTCGTCGATACGCTGCGCACCGCGCAACATTGACGCCCCCATCCCCGAATCCACGACAGGAAAACCACCATGACCCAAGCCCAGACCGCCGCCGTGCAACCCGACGCGATCCCCGTGGCCGCACCGACGCCGCAGCGCTGGCGCGTCGCCGACGTCGTCGCGCTGTTCGAGCTGCCGTTCAACGACCTGATGTTCCGCGCGCAGCAGGTGCACCGCGAGCACTTCGACGCGAACGCGGTGCAGCTGTCGACCCTGCTGTCGATCAAGACGGGCGGCTGCGAGGAAGACTGCGGCTACTGCTCGCAGTCTTCGCATCACGACACGGGCCTGAAGGCCGAGAAGCTGATGGACGTCGATACGGTGCTCGACGCCGCGCGTGCGGCCAAGGCGAACGGCGCAAGCCGCTTCTGCATGGGTGCGGCGTGGCGTAACCCGAAGGAGCGTCACATGCCGGCGCTGACCGAGATGGTGCGCGGTGTGAAGGAGCTCGGGCTCGAGACCTGCATGACGCTCGGCATGCTCGAGGACGAGCAGGCGCAACAGCTCGCGAACGCCGGCCTCGACTACTACAACCACAACCTCGACACGTCGCCGGAGTTCTACGGCCAGGTGATCTCGACACGCACGTACCAGGATCGCCTCGACACGCTCGATCGCGTGCGCGACGCGGGCATCAACGTGTGCTGTGGCGGCATCATCGGCATGGGCGAATCGCGCCGCGAACGCGCAGGCCTGATCTCGCAGCTCGCGAACCTGAACCCCTACCCGGAATCGGTGCCGATCAACAACCTCGTCGCGATCGAAGGCACGCCGCTCGAAGGCACCGCGCCGCTCGACCCGTTCGAGTTCGTGCGCACGATCGCGGTTGCGCGCATCACGATGCCGAAGGCTGTCGTGCGCCTGTCGGCCGGCCGCGAGCAACTCGACGACGCGATGCAGGCGATGTGCTTCCTCGCGGGCGCGAACTCGATGTTCTACGGCGACCAGTTGCTGACCACGAGCAACCCGCAGACGCAGCGCGACCGCGCGCTGTTCGAACGCCTCGGCATCCGCGCGAGTCAGGCCGACGCGCTGGTGGAGAACGCGTAAGCGATTGCTTCGCGCAGCGCCTGCACATGAAGAAGCCGAGGCATGCCTCGGCTTTTTTTCATCCCGCGGACCCGTTCTGAAACAGGCTGCGCTGCGCGTCGTGCCCCTCGAGCGCCTGCTCTCCCGTGCGCGGTTTCGGTGTGCACGTCACACGTGCGCCGCCGCGCCGTCGAGTGCCGCGCGCACGCTCCCGACCTGCTGTTCGTCGACGGGCGCCAGCACCTCGCCGCGCGGCCGAACGCCCGAGCCGAAATGCACAGCGCGTACGCCGGTGGCGAGCACGAAATCGCCGATCGCATCGACCGTGAGCCCCGAGCCGGCCAGCACCGTGCACGTCGAGCCGGCTGCCTGCCGCACCAGGCGCGTGATCGTCGCAGCTGCGTCGAGCACCGACGGACGGCCGCCGGAAGTCAGCACCGACGTGACGGCCGGCACGCGCAGCAGCGCGTCGAATGCGGCATTCAGATCCCGCGACACGTCGAACGCGCGATGGAACGTCAGGTCGCGCCCGTTCGCAGCGGCCGCGATCCGCGCGAGCGCGTCGAGGTCGACGTCGCCGCGCGCATCGAGCGCGCCGAACACGACGCCGTTCGCGCCGGCCGCAACGGCCGCACGCACGTCGCGCTCGATCACGCGCAGATCGTCGGCGTCGTAGACGAACGAGCGGCTGTGCGGGCGCACGATCACGTTGACGGGAATCGGCACGGCGGCCACGACGGCCTCGATCAGGCCGATGCTCGGCGTGAGCCCGCCTTCGCTGATCGCGGTCACGAGCTCGAGCCGGTCGGCGCCCGCGCGGGCGGCGGCCTTCGCGTCGCCAACGGTCGTGGCGATCACTTCGAGGAGGACGGAGGAAGCGGCGGTTCGGTTCATCGGCGGCTCGCGAATCGTCAGGACAATTCGCGCATCCTAGCCGAGCGGCGTGAACGGCGCCAGCATGCCGGGCGCGCTATGCGCCGCCGACCTCCTCGTCGCCCCAGTCGATATCGCCGCACAGCACGTGCTGCGCATCGCCGATGCGCACGGCCACCGACAGCGTCACGCACGGCTGCGCCTCGTTGATCGACAGGTACGGGCGCGTCACCTGCACGCGCCCCGGCTCGGCGATCGCCGTGCGGAAATACGGCCGGCGCAGCCAGTTCGCACCCTGCGCATCCGCGAGCGGCGAAAAGCGCGCTTCGGCGAGCGCACGATCCGCGCGCAGCACGACGTTGCGGCCCGACTGGCGGCCCCGCGCGTCGAGCAGGAAGCAGCGCGACGCATCGTCGAGCGCGAGGAAATTCCAGCACACCTCGTCGAGCGGCTCGCCGGCCGCCAGCCGCTCGGCCGCGCGCTCGAATGCGCGCAGGTATGGCGCGAGCCGCTGCGCGTCGCGCCGCTCGCGCGCCTCGGTCTGCTGACGGAAGCGCTCGGTCAGCTCGCCGATGCAGCCGGTCGCCGCCGCGCTGTCGGGCAGCCCGGGCGCCGGGCGGCCAAAGTAGTAGCCCTGCACGAAATCGGCCTCGCACGACAGCGCGATCTGCGCGTCGTGCTCGGTCTCGATCCCCTCGACGAGCACGAGCTTGCCGGCCTCGTGCAGCAGCGTGACGAGCCCGTGCAGGATCGCGGTGAGCCCGGTGCGGTGCGCCGCGTGCGACAGCATGATCCGGTCGAGCTTCACGATGTCCGGATTCAGTTGCCAGATCCGCTCGAGATTCGAGTGGCCCGCACCGAAATCGTCGAGCGCGATCAGGAAGCCCTGCGCGCGGAATGCGCGCACGGCGTCGGCGAGCCGCTCGACGTCGTCCGCGCGCTGTTCGAGCACTTCGAGCACGACGCGCCGCGGCGGCATGCCGAGGCGCTTCAGGTTCGCGAGCAGCGCGGCGGCCTGGAACGGGTCGGTGAGCACCTCGGGATGCACGTTGAGAAACAGCCACTCGCGCTCGGCGCCGAGCAACCCGAAGTTCTCGAGATGCAGCGCCTGCGCGAGCCGGTCGAGTTGCAGCAGTTCGCCCCGGCGCGCGGCCTCGCCGAACACGTCGAGCGGCGACACCGCGCGGTCGAGCCCGTCATGCGCGCGCAACAGCGCCTCGTAACCCACCGCGCGCTGGTGCGACAGGCTGAAGATCGGCTGGAACACGGTCGTGAGCGTCAGGTCGCGATACTGCGTCGCCAGACGCTCGAGGCCGGAGCTCATCTCCCGCTCGAAACGGTACGGCGACGCGGCGGCCGGACGCTCCTGTTGCTCGATCGTCATACCTTCCTCCTCGTGATGCAGTCGAATGCGGCTGACGAACGATACGGCGCACGCAATGTCATGGTGTAACCCTCGGTTGCCCGGCCCATGCCGGACGGCAGACAAGCATCAAGCAAGCTCCGTGCAAGCCGTGGACGCATGCGCCGCGCGCGCACACGGCGTCTTCGCCCCATCGTGACGCACGCCAGATGCACCGTTTCAGTGCGCACGCACCGGCGCACTCGAGCGCGCCCGTCACGCCGTCACGCTACACTCCGTACGGTCGTTTCATTCTGCACGCTTGCCGTATCGATGGAAATCGTCTTCACCGTCCTGATCCTCTTGCTCACCGTCGCGCTGTCCGGCGCGATCACGCGCGTGCTGCCGTTGCGGCTGCCGCTGCCGCTGATGCAGATCGCGTTCGGCGCGATGCTCGCGTGGCCGAAGCTCAACCTGCACGTCACGTTCGATCCCGAAATCTTCATGCTGCTGTTCATTCCGCCGCTGCTGTTCGCGGACGGCTGGCGGATTCCGAAACGCGAGCTGTACCTGCAGCGCCGCGCGATCCTGATGCTCGCGTTCGGGCTCGTGTTCATGACGGTACTCGCAGTGGGGTACTTCGCGCACTGGCTGATACCCGAGTTGCCGCTGCCGATCGCGTTCGCGCTCGCGGCCGTGCTGTCGCCGACCGATGCGGTCGCGCTGTCGGGCATCGCCGGCCGTGGCCGCATCCCGCCGCAACTGATGCACATCCTCGAAGGCGAGGCGCTGATGAACGACGCGTCCGGCCTCGTCGCGCTGAAGTTCGCGGTCGCGGCCGCGCTCACCGGCATGTTCTCGCTGCGCGAAGCGTCGGTCACGTTCGTGATCGTCGCGGCCGGCGGGCTCGCGACGGGGGCGGTCGTGTCGTGGGTGTTCAGCGCGCTGTCGACGCGCTTCCTGAACGCCGAGCAGGAAGGCGATCCGGCCCCGGGCATCGTGATGACGCTGCTCGTGCCGTTCGCCGCCTATCTGTTCGCCGAGCACCTCGACCTGTCGGGCGTACTCGCGGCCGTGTCGGCCGGGATGATGATGAACTACACGAGCTTCTCGCGTAAAAGCACGGTCGCGTCGCGCGTGCGTGCCGAAAGTACGTGGGCGATGATCGAGTTCGTGTTCAACGGCATGGTGTTCATCATGCTGGGGCTGCAGTTGCCGCACATCATCGGCCGCGCGCTGGTCGATGCGCACCACACGAGCGACGCGCTCGTCGGCCGGATGATCTTCAACGTGTGCGCGATGATGCTCGCGCTGTATGCGATCCGCTTCACGTGGGTGTGGCTGCTGCGCTGGATCGCGAGCCGCCGCGCGGCACGCCAGGGCCTCGCGGGCACGATGGCCGGCATCCGCACGATCGCGGTGATGACGGTAGGCGGCGTGCGCGGCGCGGTCACGCTCGCGGGCGTGCTGTCGATTCCCGTCGCGCTGTCCGACGGCGCGCCGCTGCCCGGACGCGACACCGCAATCTTCGTCGCGTCGGCCGTGATTCTCGGCTCGCTGATCGTCGCGGTGATCGGCCTGCCGCTGCTGCTGCGCGGCGTGCGCTCGACGCGCAACCCGCTTGCCGACGAAGAACGCACCGCCCGCGCGGCGGCCGCGCAGGCCGCGATCCGCGCGATCGATTCGTCGCACGACGCGATCTCGGTCGATCTCGACGAATCGGGCGCCGCCCGCTGCGCCGACATCTCCGCACGCGTGATGGACCAGTACCGCCGCCGCCTCGCCGCACTCGCCGAGGACGGCCCCACGCCGCGCGCGGAAGCAAAGCAGGCCGAAACGATGGAACTCCAGATGCGGATCGCGGCCGTGCGCGCGGAACGTTCGGTGCTGTA
Source organism: Burkholderia sp. Bp9016 (assembly GCF_003857765.1). Lineage (NCBI taxonomy): Bacteria > Pseudomonadati > Pseudomonadota > Betaproteobacteria > Burkholderiales > Burkholderiaceae > Burkholderia > Burkholderia sp. Bp9016. The sequence goes on along the minus strand of NZ_QTPY01000010.1, from coordinate 51,015 downwards.
CCGGCTGCGCAGCGAAAGCAAGATTTCAGATGAGACGCTGACGAAGCTGATCCGCGAGATCGACCTGTCGGAAACGGCGCTGTCGACGCGCAAGAAAGGCATCGTCTGAACACGGCGCACGCGGTGCCGCTGCCCGGCCGGCCATAAAAAACGGCGACGCGCGAGCGTCGCCGTTTTCACATCCGCCGCGCGTTCGCGTTACTTCGCGACGACGACCGGAATCCCCTTCAGCATCCCGGCGCCCTTCATCCCGTCGACGGCATGCTGCACGGCCGCGCTGGTCGCCGCGTCGATGCCGAGCTGCAACGCGAGCTCGCGCTCCGCGCGCTTCACGCCGGCGAGATTGCGCACCTTCACGTGACCGAAGCCGCGCACGCGGGCGTGCAGGTCGGCCAGTTGCGCGACCTGCGCCGCATTGGCCGCGCTCGTCACGGCGAGCGCGCGCGCGAGCGTCGTCTCGTAGTCGTCCGCGAGCGCACGCTCCATCCTGCGCTCGGCAGTGCGGCCGAACGGATCGAGCCACGTGCCGCGCAGGCTGCGCACGCGCGCCAGCGTTCCGAGCACCGGCCACATCCACTGGCCGAACACGCGTTTCTTCGGCGCGCTGCCGTCGCTGCCCGCCTTCGCGACCGTCGGCGGTGCGAGGTTGAACTTCACGCGATAGTCTTGCCCCGGCACGCCTTCGAACTGCGCTTCGAGCGCGGTACGGAACGTGCCGTCCGCGTAGAGCCGCGCGACCTCGTATTCGTCCTTCACCGCGAGCAGCCGGTAGAACGTCGTCGCGACTGCACGCGTCAGCGCATCGTCGCCTTTCGCGCGCGCCGCGTTCACGAGCGCACGGTAGCGTTCGACGTAACGCGCGCCGCCGTATGCATCGAGACGCGCCTCGCGATCGGCGATCAGCTCGGCGAGCGTCTGCGGGGCCGCTTGCGCGGCCACCGCGTGACGCGCATTCCACAATGCGTCGAGGCCTGCCGCGTCGCCGGCCGCCATCCGGCCGATCGAGAACGCGAGCTTGTTCATCGGCACCGCGACGTTGTTCAGCTCGATCGCGCGCATCATCGCGGCGAGCGACACCGGCACGAGGCCGAGCTGCCATGCGTAACCGAGCATCAGGATGTTCGCGCCGATCGGGTCGCCGAGGAATTTCGCGGCGAGCGCCTGCGCGTCGCAGCTCGACAGGTAGCCGTCGCCGGCCGCGTGATGCATCTTTTCGAGCAGGGCGTCCGCATGCAGGTTCGCGTCGGGGTCCTGCACGAACGATGCGTTCGGAATCCGGTGCGTATTGACGACGATCCGCGAACGCTGGTGGCGCACCGTCTGCAGCGCCTCGGCGCTCGCGCCGACGACCATGTCGCAGGCGAGCAGCACGTCGGCCTGCTGCGTGTCGATGCGCACCTGATTCAGCCACCGGTCGCTCGACGCGATGCGCACGAACGACAGCACCGAGCCGCCCTTCTGCGCGAAGCCCATGAAGTCGAGCACCGACGCGCTCTTGCCTTCGAGGTGCGCGGCCATGCTGATCAGCGCGCCGACCGTCACGACGCCCGTGCCGCCCACGCCCGTCACGAGCATGTCGTACGGCGCCGCGTCGAGATGCGTCGCCGGCACCGGCAGCGCATCGACGCGCACGGCGAGCGCCGCCTCGTCGAATGCCGCGCCCGCGGCCTTCTTCAGCGCCGCGCCTTCGACCGTCACGAAGCTCGGGCAGAAGCCGTTCACGCACGAGTAGTCCTTGTTGCAGGACGACTGATCGATGCGGCGCTTGCGGCCGAGCGGCGTCTCGAGCGGCTCGACCGACAGGCAGTTCGACTGCACGCCGCAGTCGCCGCAGCCTTCGCACACGGCGTCGTTGATGAACAGGCGCTTGTCCGGGTCGGGGAATTCCCCTTTCTTGCGGCGGCGGCGCTTCTCGGCCGCACAGGTCTGATCGTAGATCAGCACGGTGACGCCCGGCGTTTCGCGCAGCTCGCGCTGCACCGCGTCGAGTTCGCTGCGGTGATGGAACGTCGTGCCCGCCGGGAACAGCCCGTGATGGCCGTCGTACTTCTGCGGTTCGTCGGACACCACGACGAAGCGCGACACGCCTTCCGCCTCGACCTGCCGCGCGATCTGCGGCACCGAGATGCTGCCGTCGACCGGCTGGCCACCCGTCATCGCGACCGCGTCGTTGTAGAGGATCTTGTACGTGATGTTCGCCTTCGCGGCGACCGCCTGGCGGATCGCGAGAATGCCCGAGTGGAAGTAGGTACCGTCGCCGAGGTTCTGGAACACGTGCTTCGTGTTGGTGAACATCGCGTGCGCGGCCCAGTCGACACCTTCGCCGCCCATCTGGATCAGGCCGGTGGTATCGCGCTCCATCCACGACGCCATGAAGTGGCAGCCGATGCCGGCCTGCGCAATCGAGCCTTCCGGCACCTTCGTCGACGTGTTGTGCGGGCAGCCCGAGCAGAAGTACGGCGTGCGCTTCACCGCGTCGGCTTCGTTCGACAGGATCTGCGGCGCGACGAGATCGACGACGCGCTCGCGGCGATCGAGCGCCGGCTTGTGGCGCGCGAGCCATTCTGCGAACACCGGCAGGATCCGCGACGGGCGCAGCTCGCCGAGCTCGGACAGCAGACACGCGCCAGCCGCATCGTGCTTGCCGAGCACCCGCGGACGCGCGCCGTCCGCACGGTTGTACAGGTAGTCCTTGATCTGCTGCTCGATGACGGGGCCCTTCTCCTCGATCACCAGCACTTCGGCGAGCCCGTCGACGAAGGTCTCGATGCGTGTCATCTCGAGCGGATACGACAGGCCGACCTTGTAGATCCGCACGCCGGCCGCGTCGAGATCGGCGACCGTCAGATCCAGGCGGCGCAGCGCCTCCATCAGGTCGAGGTGCGCCTTGCCGCAGGTGACGATGCCGACGTTCGCCTGCGCGCCCGGCGCGATCCACTTGTCGATGCTGTTGGTGCGCGCGAAATGGCGCACCGCGTCGAGCTTCGCGGCGAGGCGCGCCTCGATCGTGAGGCTCGGCAGGTCCGGCCAGCGGTTGTGCAGGCCGCCCGGCGGCGGCGTGAAGCCCACGGGAGCCGGCCATTGCGTCTGCAGCGCGTCGAGATCGACGGTCGAGCCCGACTCGACGGTCTCCGAGATCGCCTTGAAGCCGACCCATGCGCCCGAGTAGCGCGACAGCGCCCAGCCGTACAGGCCGAATTCGAGCATGTCGGCGATGTTCGACGGGTTCACGACCGGCATGTGCCACGCCATCATCGCGAAGTCGCTCTGGTGCGGCATCGACGACGACACGCAGCCGTGGTCGTCGCCCGCCACCACCAGCACGCCGCCGTGCGGCGACGAGCCGTATGCGTTGCCGTGCTTGAGCGCGTCGCCGGCGCGGTCGACGCCCGGGCCCTTGCCATACCACATCGCGTACACGCCATCGACGGTGCGCTCCGGGTCGGCCTCGACGCGCTGGGTGCCGAGCACCGCGGTGCCGCCGAGTTCCTCGTTGATCGCGGGCAGGAAGCGCACGCCGCTGCCGTCGAGCAGTTTCTTCGCCTTCCACAGCTGCTGGTCGATCATCCCGAGCGGCGAGCCGCGATAGCCGCTGACGAAGCCGGCCGTGTTCAGCCCTTGTGCGGTGTCGGACGCGCGCTGCATCAGCAGCAGGCGAACCAGTGCCTGCGTGCCGGTCAGGAAGATCCGGCCGCGCGTGGCGGTCAGGTTGTCGGTCAGACGGTAGTCGGATAGTGCGGGCGTGCCATCGACGGGCAGGCGAGCGGTCATGGGGATGTCTCCGGATTGTGCTGTTCTGGGCTGCGCGGGGGCGTCGGGCGACGCCGGCCGGAGGCAGCTGGATGGCTCTATTTTTTCGCGGAGAGGCGAGAAAGTTTTTTCTCATCTTGCTCGGGCGAGGCGATAGCGAGAAAAACCGCGCAGATTTCGGGCGGGATTTGAGAAAGTTTTCGCGCAGGGTGTTGGCAGGCGGTTGATGACGTGTCGGGGCGCGCGGATGGATGGCCTTGAAACGGCGAGGATGCGCAGCGGGCGGCCGGCGCGCCGGGCGACGGGCGCTGGCGCCCCGTGCGGCAGGGGTTTGAGCGACGGACGGCAAGCGCACTCACCGATGAAATGCACAGCGTTCCGATTGGTCGGAGGTGCGAGATGTCCACATCTGCGGACTGCCCGGGCAATCGGATGCTCGCCCTCACCGTTCGGTTGCACAGGGTTTCGACTGGCGTCGGGCCGGGATTTCCACACCGCAATCGGTACCCCCGTTCGCTCGGGGGGCGGGGCTCACCATTGAAATTCACAGCGCGACGACTGAATGTCGGCGAGAGATATCCACATGGATTCATCCCCGTTTCGTCGATACGACGGTCGTTCTCGCCATTCGGGCGCATATCGGCAGCGCCCCTTGTCCACCATGCGCATGCAGCCCGGACCCGACATCTCCTACCCGCAAACGCCGGAAACGCCGTGAATTTAGTGGTGAGCTGTCGGCACGCGCACGCAGGGTGACACCGATCCGGTTGTGGATAGCTCGATCCAGAGCCACTCAAAACACTGTGAATTTCGATGGTGAGTGCCTGCGCACGATCTCGAGACGATGCCGACCGGGTTGTGGATAGCCCGATCCACGGCAACTCGAAAAGCTGTGCACTCCGACGGTGAGCACTGGCATGGGGTCGCACGCGCGCGCCGATCGACGGGAATGGGCCGACCGCCCCAGCAACTCGAAATGCTGTGCATTCCAACGGTGAGCATCAAGCGTTCGATCGAACGAGGGTGCCGATTCGAGCGTGGACAGGCCCGAGCGACGAGCGCCCCGGCGCGTCGCAAATCTTGCCGTCAGCCGCGCTGGGACTGGCTCGCGGCCGAACGCGTACTCACACTCACCCATGAAATGCACAGCGTGCCGAGTTGCCTGGGAAGCCGGATATCCCCATCGGAACGGAACACACATGCGCGAGTGCGGTTAGAATGCGCGGCGCTCCGGGCCGTGCCAACGTAATGGAAGCGGACGCATGGTTCGATCAGGCACTTACGCTCACCGCTGAAATACACAGCGCGTCGAGTCGCTTCCGGGACCGGATATCCACACCGCGACATCCACCCGAACCTATCGCGAATCCGCATGAGCCGTTAGAATGCGCGGCGCTCCGGATTCTCGCGGAAGGCGCGGAAATCCGCGCCGGACAAGCCCTGCGGGCAATCGGACTTTGGCACTCACCATCCGGAAGCACAGCATTTTTCGTCGTTGTGCACCCCGGTTGTCCACACCCCTTGCCTCGTATCCGGCTGCATCCGGTTACCCTCACCTGTCGAATGCACAGCGTGTCGAGTGGTTTCGATGCCGGGTTATCCACAACGGAAATTGCGTGAAGATTCGCTGCCGGTGCACCGGCCGAGTCGATTTGCGCGTCTGCCCGCGATACTCGCCCAATGCCGAAAAACCACGCCGATTCGGCCTCCGGCCGAGTGCTCACCGTTCGGCTGCACAGCATTTCGAGTGGGCGGAAAGGCCAGTTGTCCACATCCGTCCTGCGGCGGCGGATCAAGCGAGCCGGCCGCCGCGAACGATCTCATTCCGCAATCGACCTGATGATCTGCGCCGGGTTTCCGCCGACGAGCGTATCCGGCGGAACGTCCCGGGTCACGACGGCGCCCGCGGCGACCACCGAATTCTCGCCGACCGTCACGCCGCCGATGATCGTCGCGCCCGCGCCGACCCACACGTTTTTTCCGATCACGATCGGCCGGGCCACGACGCAGTCGCGCCGGCGCGAAGGTTCGACCGGATGTCCGGACGTAATGAGACTGACGTTCGGCCCGATCATCGCGTCGTCGCCGATGTCGAGGCCGCCGAGATCGTAGAACGTGCAGTTCTGGTTGATGAAGACGTTGCGGCCGATCCGGGTATCGGCGCCGCCTGTCGCGTAGAACGGCGGAATCAAGAGAAACCCGTCGTCCATCGGCTTGCCGATCAGTTCACCGAACAATCGGCGGACTTCTTCCGCATCGTCGAAGGTCAGACGATTGAGCCGCGCGGTGATGGCCATCGTCCGCTTGAGGTCGGCACGCATCGCCGCCGACTCCGGCGTTCTTCGGGGAATGATTCTGGTGCGATCGTCGTTCGCCATTCCTGATCCTTGTCCGCATGCAATCGAACCGGCATTCGGTGCACGATCGCAGCGCCTGACTCACCGGACGTGATCGCGTCGCTTCGCGTTCGACTTCAATGGTCGGGCAGCCGGGTGTGCGGCGGTCCGGCCTCCTCGTTTTGCAGCATGCGGACAGGCGGCGTCGATTGCTCGTCCGACCGGTTGCGACACCACATGGCAACGTCGGCGGGACATTGCAGACGTGCGTCGCCTTGAGCAAGGCTCAAGCAATCGACTCATGACTAGTTAATTTATAACCAGTCATTTCATGACGCACCATGCATACGGGCTTTGCGCGAGACTCACCGTCGATCCGCATGCCCCGCCGCGCGTCACTCTGCCGCCCGCCCCTGTCCGAACCGCTCCCGCTCGGGTACGCTTGAGCATCCACCGAACCGACACGCACACCATACGCGGAGGCGCGATGAAGCTCTACTACTGGCCGAAAACCCGGGCATTCCGGGCGCTGTGGATGCTGGAGGAAATCGGCGCCGTCTACGAGCTCGTGCCGATCGACCTGCGGTCGCACGAACAGGGCAGCGACGCGTTCGTCCAGGTCAATCCGATGGCCAAGCTGCCCGCGCTCGACGACGGCAGCGAACCGTTCGCCGAATCCGGCGCCGTGCTGCTCTATCTTGCCGATTGCTGTCCCGGCGCCGAGCTCGGCATCGCGCCCGACGACCCGCTGCGCGGCCGCTTCCTGCAGTGGATGTTCTTCACGCCCACCTGCCTCGAGCCCGCAATGGCAGAGAAATTCACCGGCGCGTCGGGCAATCCGGTCGCCTTCGGCTGGGGCAACATCACGCGCGTGCAACGTGCGCTCGCGCAGACGCTCGCCCATAGCCGCTGGCTCGTCGGCGACCGCTTCACCGCGGCCGACCTGCTGCTCGCCAGCACGCTGAAGATCGCGTTCGACGCGCACCTGCTGCCGCATGAAGGCGTGCTCGGCGACTATGTCGCGCGCGCCGAGGACCGCGACGGCTATCGCCGCGCGGTCGCCGTCGAACAGCGCGAAGCGGCGCGCCTGCTGCATCCGTGACGCGCGAACGGCGCGGCATTCGGTGACGGCGGCCGCGCCCGGCTGCCGATGCCGGGGTGCGCCGACCGGCAGCGTCATGCAGCCGGCCCGGTCGCCTGCGCCGCCGCGCCGGCTTCGACCACCGCCCCCGGCGAACCGCGTTCGTCGGTATCGGCATCGACCGGCACGACTTCGTGAAAATGCGTGTAGTCGATGTGCGTGATGCCGCCCTCGTCGTGCATCAGGTCGACATAGCGGTGACGCCAGCGGATGTCCGCATGCGCCCATGCGTAGCGCGCCTGCATGACCTGCGAGGTCGTCTCGTCGGAACCCTCGATCGTGATCAGCAGCGACGCGTCGCGCGCGGCGAGCGATTCGGGCGTCTCGCCGAACAGCGGGCTCGCTTCGTCGATCACGTGCATCAGGTTCCAGCCGAGCAGGAAGATCGGATGCTCGCTGCGCACGAGCGGCAGATCGTGGATCTTGCGCAGCGTATAGCCCTCGTGCGTGCCTTCGACACGCATCAGCCGCAGCTTCGCCTGCGCTTCGGCGATCACGTTCTGGCGCGCATTCGCGGCGCGCACCATCAGCGTCATGCGCCCGTTCAGCGGCCGCACGATCGCGTAGCGCGCGAACAGGATCTTCGCCTGCGGCCGCGAAAACCGCGCGAACACGAGGCCGGTCGCCAGCGCGATGCCCGACATCCCGACGAAGATCTCAAACGTCGCGACGAGGTGCGCATAGACGGTCTGCGGATGCATGTCGCCATAGCCGACCGTTGCGAGCGTTTCGACGCTGAAGAAGAACGCGCCGCCGAATCCGGCCGGCGACTGGTTCGCGATCGGCGCATGGCCGAGCAGGTAGAGCGTCGCGAAGCCCCCGTTGAGCAGCAGGAACAGCATCGCGAGCGACAGGAAGAACACGGGCCAGCTCACCGTCAGCGCCCGGTGATAGAGGTCGCGCCAGCCGAGCGGCGGCATCCCGTATGCGATCACGGGGCGAGTGCCCGACCAGATCTTGCGGCCTCGGCCGCGGGAAGCCGGGGAGGACGAATCGACGTTCATCGCGCGATGCCTGAAGCAGGGAGGCGATGAGCGTAGCACGCGAAGGCGGCGGCCGGGAATGCGCGCCGATGCGTAGCCGTCGTCGCCGCGCCACCCGCACCCCCGAAAAAACCGGCCGCATGAGCGGCCGGCTTCGCAGTCATCCTGCTTGCATGCGCGCGGCGCGCGCCGCGCCGGCTTACTTCCGGTCGACGATCACGCGGTCGAACGTGCCGCCGTCGGCGAAGTGGGTCTTCTGCGCGTTCGCCCAGCTTCCGAAAACCTGTTCGACGCTGAACGTCTTCAGCGGCTTGAACTCGGCCGCATGCTTCTTCAGTACGTTCGCGTCGCGCGGGCGCAGATGGTGCTGCGCGATGATCTCCTGCGCCTGCGGCGTATACAGATAGTCGAGATACGCCTGCGCGACCTTGCGCGTGCCCTTCTTGTCGACGACCTTGTCGACCACGGCCACCGGCGGCTCCGCGAGGATGCTCGCCGACGGATACACGGCGTCGAATTCCGCGCCCGATGCGCCCGTGTCCATCAGCGCGACTTCGTTCTCGAACGTGACCAGCACGTCGCCGATGCCGCGCTGCGTGAACGTCGTCGTCGCGCCGCGGCCGCCGGAGTCGAGCACCGGCACGTTGCGGAAGATCGCCTTCTCGAAGTCGAGCGCCTGCTGGTCGGTCGCGCCCTTCTGCTTCTGGTAGCCCCACGCGGCGAGATACGCGTAGCGGCCGTTACCCGACGTCTTCGGGTTCGCGATGATCACCTGCACGCCCGGCTTCGCGAGATCGCTCCAGTCCTTGATCGCCTTCGGGTTGCCCTTGCGCACGAGGAACACCATCGTCGTCGAATACGGCGAGCTGGCGTCGGGGAAGCGCGCACGCCAGTCCTTCGGGAGCAGCTGGCCGCGCTCGGCGAGCAGGTCGATGTCGTTCGGCTGGTTCATCGTCACGACGTCGGCCTGCAACCCCTGCAGCACCGACAGCGCCTGCGCGCTCGACGCGCCGTGCGACTGCTTGATCGTCACCGTTTCGCCGGTCTGCTGCTTGTAGGCGGCGGCGAAGCTCGTGTTGATGTCCTTGTACAGCTCGCGCGTCACGTCGTACGACACGTTAAGGATCGACGTATCCGCGTGCGCGGCCGTCGCCGCCACGACCAGCGCCGCCGCCGTGCCCGTATGCAGCCAGCGGCCGATCCCCTTGATGCTTGCCATCGTGATATGCCCCGTTCAGTGGTGGTGGATGTGCGTGACGGCACGCGTACGCGCTGTCATCGAAACGTAAGCGGGCATTCTAGCGGTCGGGCGCGGCGCGCTTTCCAATCTGTCATGCAAAGCAAATCTCGAATCCTGCTAAACGGCGCGCACCGCTCGCGCATGCGCCGGATCCGGTGTTAAGATCGCCGCTCAACCCTTTTCCCGGTTCATCCATGTCCGCTGCCCTGCGCTCGCCCTCGATCCTCGCCGCCGTCGCGGCAGGTGCGCGCGCGGCCGGGCTGAAACTCAAAAAACGACGCCTCGACTGACGGGGACGTCGCGTCCCGTCAGGCGAATGCCGGACGGGATGCCCGCAGGTCGTTTCTTTTTCCTTGCTCGCATGCCTCGCGCCGGCACTCCGCCGGCGGAACGGTTCCTTCCCACTCCGTTTCCACCATGAGGTTTTGCATGCACACACGTTTCGAAGGTATCTGGCTGCCGATCATCACGCCGTTCCACCACGGCGAAGTCGATCACGGCGCACTCGCGCGACTCGCCCGTCGCTATGCGGCCGCGGGCATCGCGGGCTTCGTCGCGGGCGCGACGACCGGTGAAGGCGTGCTGCTCGACGCACGCGAACAGGACGCCGTGTTCGCGACGCTGCGCGACGCGGTGCCCGGGTGCCCGATCGTCGTCGGGCTCACCGCGAGCGCAACGCACTTCGCGGCCGCCCGCGCGCGCGAACTCGCCGCGCTGCGGCCCGACGGGCTGCTCGTCACGCCGCCCGTCTACGTGCGGCCGACGCAGGACGGCGTCCGCCGCCACGTCGAGGCGATCGTCGACGCGGCCGATCTGCCCGTGCTCGTCTACAACATCCCGTACCGCACGGGCGTAAACATCGAACTCGAGACGCTGCAGGCGCTCGCGCGCGATCCGCGCGTCGCGGGCATCAAGGAGTGCGGCGGCACGCTCGACCGGATGAGCCGGCTCGTACACGACACGCCGCTCGCGATTTTCTCCGGCGACGACAACCAGAACTTCGCGGCGCTGTGCGCCGGTGCGCACGGCACGATCGCGAGCAGCGCGCACGTGCTGCCCGAATGGCATGTGCGCATCCATGCGCTGCTGCGCGACGGGCGGCTCGCCGACGCGCGGCGGCTGTCGGTCGCACTGCAGCCGCTCGTCGCGGCGCTGTTCGCGGAGCCGAACCCCGCGCCGGTGAAGGCCGTACTGGCGGCGCAGGGGTGGTGCGAGGATGGGTTGCGGCTGCCGTTCGTGCCGGCGAGCGACGCGTTGCGGGAGAGGCTGGCTGCCATTCTTGCCCCGCTCGGCGAAATCGCACTGGATATCGCTGCGGCATAGGCAGCGACGCGCAGCCCGGGCGACGGGCGCCGGCACAACCGGCTGCTGCGCCTGGCCGTTGCGTCACGCCGCGAGCGCCATCGCCTCCTCCGTCGCATCCCGCACCGCCTGCGTGACGATCCGCGCGAGCCGCTCGACGCTCGGCGTGATCGACGACGTGCGCCGCAGCAGCATCAACGGCAGGCCCGGCAGCGCCGGCAGCCCGAACGACGCCGCGTCGAGCACCCGCACCGACGCCGGCAATCCGTAGTGCGAGCGCACCGTCAGCCCGAGGCCGGCCGCCGCCGCGGCCCACAGCCCGGCCAGGCTCGGCGTCGTGAACGCGACGCGCCACGGTACGCCCGCGCGGTCGAGCGCGTCGGTGGCTGCACCGAAGAAACGGCACGGCCGGTCGAACACGACGAGCGGCAGCGGCTCGCCCGACGCACGCACGGCACGAATGCCCGCGTCGCGGTCGTCCGCCGCATCCGCGTGGCCGCCGTCCGGCATGCCGAAGCTTCCCGCGCCCGCCGCCGCGATCCACCGCATCGGCACCTGCGCGATCACGTCGCTGTCGATGCCGGCCCGCGATATCAGCGCCGCCGACGCCGGGTCGCCCCACACGAGCGCGAGGTCGAGCTGGTTCGCATCGAGCCGGTCGAGCAGATCGGCATTGCGCGCGACGCGCGCCTCGATCCTCACCTTCGGATGCGCACGCGCGAAACGCCCGAGCACATCGGGCAGAATCGCCTCGCCGAAGTCCTCCTGGAGGCCGACCCGCACCCAGCCGTCGAGATTCACGCCGCGCACGGCCGCGGCCGCCTCGTCGTTCAGCTCGATCATCCGCCGCGCATAGCGCAGCATCGCGTCGCCGGCGTCGGTCAGCGCGAGCCCGCGCCCGGCCTTCACGAACAGCGGCGTGCCGGCCTGTTCCTCGAGCTTGCGAATCTGTGCGCTCACCGCCGACGACGAACGCGCGACGCGATCGGCCGCCTTCGCGAAGCTGCCGAGATCCACGCCGGCGACGAGGCTGCGCAACGCCGCCACGTCGAAGTTCGGCCGGGCCAGCGCGGCGTCGGCGGCCGCGCTCAGGTCATTGTCGTGTTCGGACATCTCAATCATCCCGTTTTATCGAACGATTTATCAAAAACTTTCCGATTTTCAGGACAAAAATAGTCCGCCACACTGGCGATGTCAATTTCCACCGGACTCCGTCGCCATGGATACCTCCTGCCTCGCCTCTCCGTCCCCGGCCGCGCGCGATGCGCGCGGGCCGGCCCATCGCTGGCGCGTGCTCGCAGCCGGCGTCGCCGCGAACATGAGCTTTTCCGCCGCCGCGGCCGGCATCCCGACCACCGCCGTCTGGATGCGCTCGGCCTATCATCTCGACAACGGTGCGCTCGGCCTCGTGCTGGGCGCGCTCGGCTTAGGCGTCGCGCTGTCCGAGCTGCCGTGGGGCATGGCCGCCGACCGCTTCGGCGACCGCCGCGTGCTGCTCACCGGCCTCGTCGCGACCGCCGCGATGCTGGCCCTGATGATCGCCACGATCGTCCCGACCGCGCATGCGGTGCCGCCGCTCATGCGCGTCGCCGCCGCGATGTGTTGCGTCGGCCTGCTCGGCGGCAGCGTGAACGGGTCGAGCGGACGCGCGGTGATGCGCTGGTTCGGCGAGCGCGAACGCGGGCTCGCGATGAGCATCCGCCAGACGGCCGTGCCGCTCGGCGGCGGCGTCGGCGCGGCGCTGTTGCCGTCGCTCGCGTCGCATGCGGGCTTCGCCGCGGTGTATGGCGCGCTGCTGCTGCTGTGCGCCGGATCGGCCGCGCTGACGTGGCGCTGGCTGCACGAGCCGCCTGACGCGCCGGCAGCGGCGCATGCCGTGCGCGTCGGGGCGAACCGCCCTGTCGCACCGCAACCGCCGGCGCGGCGTGCGCGCAATCCGCTGGCAAGCGGCGCCGTCTGGCGTATCGTGCTCGGCATCGGTGCGCTATGCGCGCCGCAGTTCGCGGTGCTCACATTCGCGACCGTGTTCCTGCACGATTTCGGCCGGCTCGGCCTCGCGGGCATCAGCACGGCGATGGTCACGCTGCAACTCGGCGCGATGGCGATGCGTGTGTGGAGCGGCCGCCATACCGATCGCCACGGCAACCGGCGCGCGTATCTGCGCGGGTCGGTATGCGTGGCGGCCGGCTCGTTCGCGCTGCTCGCGGCCGCCACGGCGGGCAGCCCGCACGTGCCGCTCGCCGCGATCGTCGCGATTCTCGTGTTCGCCGGCATCTGCGTGTCGGCGTGGCACGGCGTCGCGTACACCGAGCTCGCGACACTCGCGGGCGCCGAACAAGCGGGCACCGCGCTCGGGATGGCGAACACGATCGTATATCTCGGACTGTTCGCGACGCCGCTCGCGATTCCGCCGCTGCTCGCCGCGAGTTCGTGGAGCGTGGTCTGGCTCGCGGCGGCGGCGATCGCGGGCGCGACCTATCCGCTGTTTGCGCGATAGCGGCACAAGCGGCTGCCGTGCGCGGTCCCTGCTCGAGACCATCAGAACTTGTACACGGCCGACAGCATCGCCGAGCGGCCGTCGCCGAACTCGACGGCCGACGAGCGCGATTCGCTTCCCGACACCTGCCGCACGCGTTCGACGTAGGCACGATCAAACAGGTTGTCGACGTTCAGCTGGAAGCGCAGCCTGCGGCTCACGTCGTAGCCGACCATCAGGTTGTGCACCCAGTAGGCGCCGAGCTTGCCGTCACCCTGCGACGTCACGTTGCGCCGGCCGACGAAGTGCGAACCGTAGCCCACCGTCCAGCCCGCGGGCAACCGGTAGGTCGTCCACAGGTTGAACGCATGCCGCGGCGTGTTGCCGAGCGCCTGCCCGTCGCGGCGAGGCGAGGACGGCGAACTGAGCGTGACGCTCGCCAGGTACGTGTAGTTCGCGAACACGTCCCACTGCGGCGTGACCTTGCCGGCGGCGCCGAGCTCGATGCCGCGCACGCGCTGCCGGCCCGCGAGCGCGTAGCTGCCGTCGGCCATGCGTTCGCGCGCGTTCTTCTTTTCGGTCTGGAACAGCGCGCCGTTCAGCGCCACGCCCGCCAGCCCTTCCCATTTCGCACCGAGCTCGATGCTCTCGTTTTTCTCGGGCGCGAGCGCGCCGGTCGCCGCGCTCACGCCGGAGCCGGTGGTCACGAGAAATTCGGCGGACGGATTGAACGACGTGCCATACGCGAAATACGCGCGGCCGTTATCGGTCGGCTTGAACACGAGCGCCGCGCGCGTGCTCAGGTGACGGTCGGCGCTATCCGCGCGCTCGGTGGGCTTGCCGGCCGAGGTCCCTTCCGCCCGGCCGTCGATCCAGTCGTGCCGCAGCCCGACGTCGACGTCCCAGTAGCGGCCGAGCGAGATCGTGTCGAATGCGTACAGCGCCTTCACGACGAGCGCGGTGTCGTTGCGTGCGCTGTCCTGGCGCTGCGCGGGGCCCCGCCATACGCCAGGCGGGGCGGCGAGCGCGAAACCGTTCACCGGGTAGAACCGGTTGAGTCCGTACGAATAGGTCGTGCGGCCGTACGTCTCGCGCGAGATCTCGAAGCCCGTGACGAGCGTGTGCCCGACGCCGAACGTATCGAACGCGCTCGTGACGTTCGTCTGGTTCGCCCACATCGCCGTCGACACGTCGCGGCCGTAGCCCTGCGGGCCGGCCGGCTTGTAGCGCCCCGGCGGCAGCCCCTGCTGGTTCACGTGCGATGCGGAAATCACGGTGTCGCGATTCAGGTGCGCATAGCGGCTCAGGTTCTGCACCTTCAGGCCGGGCGACACGTCGTGTTCGACCTTCACGGTGAAGGCGTCCGACGTGATGCGTTCGCGATCGAGATTGCGCCAGCCGAAATAGCTGTCGCGCGACACGCCGGCCAGCACCTGGCCGTCGCGCGCCGGCAGCCCGTAGTCGGGCAGGTTGTTGTCGTACTGGTGAAAATAGCCGAACGTGACGCGCGTCGGCGTGCCCAGACCAAACGCGAGCGACGGCGCGACGCCCCAGCGCCGCCTGCGGATGTCGTCGCGGCCCGGCACGGCGTTGACGTGCGCCATCGCGTTCAGGCGGAACGCCGCGCGGCCGCCGGTGTCGGGCAACGGCCGGTTCGCATCGAGCGTCACGCGGCGGTAGTCCGACGTGCCGAGCGTCGTGCCGGCCTCCGTGAACGCGCCGGACTTCGGCGTCTTGCTGACCAGGTTCACCGAGCCGCCCGTCGTGCCGGCGCCGCCGAATACCGAGTTCGGCCCCTTGATCACCTCGACGGCCTCGACGTTGAACAGGTCGCTGCGATTGTTTTGCGCGCTGTCGCGCAGCCCGTCGAGCTGCAGGTTCGCGTTCGCGCCGAAGCCGCGGATATTGAACATGTCGCCCGACCCGCCGCCGCCTTCCCCCGCGTTGAACGTGATGCCGGCGACGTTCGACAGCGCTTCGCGCAGGCTCAGCGCCTGCTGTTCGTCGAGCACCGCGCGCGGCACGACGGTGATCGTCTGCGGCACGTCGAGCAGCGGCGTCGCATATTTGGCGGAACCCGACCGGTCGACGCGCGAACCGGCGTCGCGATCGTCGTGAACGACGATCGGGCTCAACTGCGGTGCGCGCCGCGGCTCGCCTTCTTCCGCACATGCCGGCGCGGCGGCACAGGTCATCATCGCGAATGCGACGGACGCAGTCGCACGACGCGGCGGCGTCGCGCTCGACAGGATGCAACGGCTCATGTTCACTCCACTCCATTGATGAGAATGGTTCTCATTCAATCGGATTGCGTGCGACATGACAATTGGACACGTCCGAACTTCGTTATCCGAACGAAACGCTGAACGAAACGGCCATGCCGCGGGACGGCCGCAGCTAGCCTCGTCAGCCGTGCTCCCGTGCCAGCGCGCGCCGCGCAGCCGGCCGTTCGGCCTCGCGCTGCGCATGCGCGCTCCACGCGGGATGCGTCGTCATATCGAGCCCGATCGCGGCGCCCCAGCGATACAGCACGAGCAGGAACGGATCGACGATCGAATGGCCGTCCGGCTCGGCCCACGTTCGCCCGTCGGCGAGCGCGGCTTCGATCGACGCGTTCGCCGCATCGATCAGCCCGCGCCCGTGTTCGCTGATCGCGCCATGCAGCGCAGGATCGCCGATGAAGCGGCCCGGGCGCCACAACGTGCCGTAGCCGACGCCGTGCACCCAGCCGACCAGCCATGCGAGCCATTCGTGGCAGCGCGCCTCGCGCAGCGGATCGTCGGGCGGCAGCAGCCGCGCGTCCGGATGACGACGCGCGAGATACGTGAGGATCGCGGGCGTTTCGGTCAGCACGCGCGGCTCGCCGGGAATCGCGAGCACGGGCACGCGCGCCTTCGGGTTGATCGCGAGATAGCGTGCGTCGAGATTCTGCTGCTCGCGCACGGACACGATCTCGACGTCGAACGGCGCGCCGGTTTCCTCGAGCGCGATGTGGGCGGCGAGCGAACATGCGCCCGGCGAAAGATAGAGACGATATGCGTTCATGATGGCGTTGCCCGGCGGGCCTGTTGAAAGATGGAACCGAGTGTAGGAACGCAGGGCCCGCCGCCGCAAACGATGAATTGTCGTGCTCGGGCATGAGTGATACTAATGCGTGATGCGACGTATCCATCTCCCCCCGCTGCAGACCCTGCGCGCGTTCGAAGCCGCCGTGCGGCTGCAGAGCTTCACGCGTGCCGCCGACGAACTCGCGCTCACGCAAGGCGCGATCAGCCAGCACATCCGCACGCTCGAGGCGCAGCTCGGCTATCCGCTGTTCACGCGCGAGCGCAACGGCGCGACGCCGACGCATGCCGCGCACGCGCTCGTGCTGCAGGTGCGCCAGGGCCTGAGCGTGCTCGAACGCGCCTTCGAGCCGGCGCTCGGCGGACGCAATCGCCCGCGCACCTGCGACGTCACGCTGCACGTGAGCGTGCTGCCGAGCGTCGCCGAGCGCTGGCTCGCGCCGCGCCTGCCGCGTTTCGCGGCCGCGCATCCGCGCATCGCGATCGTGCTGCATCCGGACGCCGCGCTCGCGCCGTTGCGCAAGCGCGACCGCATCGACGTCGCGCTGCGCTACGGACCCGGCACGTGGCCGGGCGTCGTCGCCGAGAAGCTGATGAACGAGACGGTCTTTCCGGTTGCGAGCCCCGCGTACCGCAATCGCGACGGCATCGCACCGCGCACGCCGGCCGATCTCGTGCGTGCGACGCTGCTGCGCCATGCCGCGCAACCGTGGGAGCCGTGGTTCCAGGCCGCGCGGCTCGACCTCACCGAATCCGCGCGCGCGCCGCGCTTCACCGATGCCAACGCACTGATCGACGCGACGCTGAAAGGACGCGGCGTCGCGCTCGCGCGCCGCTCGCTGATCGAGCCTGAACTCGCGGCCGGCACGCTCGTGCGCGTGTCGACGGTGCGCGTGACCGACGTGTATGCCCACTACGTGGTGTGGCGCCCCGATCATCCGCACGAAGCGGCGATCCGCACGTGGCTCGACTGGCTGCGCAGCGAAGTGCGGCGCAGAACGCCGCGCCGCTGAAACGCGGCCGCCGCGACGCCGAAAGCATTCGGTCGGCACATCGAAAGCATTTTGCGATCACGCCCCGGTCGCAAACGATTCACCGAAACGTCGCACGGCGTCGGCATACTCGAAAACGTTTCCCGTCAGCCTGCCCGGAGAGAAGTCATGCATCGCGTTGCCCTCGTCGTCGTACTGTGTGCCGCCGTCGTCACCGCCGCCTGCAGCGACGACGCGTCGCACGACGCACGGCAGGCGGCCGACGCCCCGCAACAGGCACACGCATCGCCCGGCTCCGCGAGCGCGTTCAACAACGATGCAGGCGCAAACGCCGCCGCGTCCGATGCCGCACCGCTCGCACCGCCCGTCATCCATTACCCGCCCGATGACGACGACGACGCGAAGTCCGCGACGACCGCGACGACCCCGGTCGCGCCTGACGTCGCGTCGTCGCCGCACTGATCCGCGTTCCCGTCCCTGTCCCCCGATCGCAGAACCGAGGTGAAATAACATGACGTCATCCAGCCGCCGCCGTTTCCTGCATACCGTCGCACAGTCAGCGGGCGCCGCCGTCGCGCTCAACGCCTTCCCCGAATCGATCCGCCGCGCGCTCGCGATTCCCGCCGCACGCGGCACCGGCACGATCCGAGATGTCCAGCACATCGTCGTGTTCATGCAGGAAAACCGTTCGTTCGACCATTACTTCGGACACCTGCGCGGCGTGCGCGGCTACAACGACCGCTTCCCGATCCCGCTGCCGAGCGGCCAGCCGGTGTGGTACCAGCCGTCGAAAGCGGATCCGGCCAGGCCGGTGCTGCCGTTCCGCCTGAACACGCTGACGACGAGCGCGCAGTGCGTGGGCGACCTCGATCACTCGTGGTACAAGACGCACGCGGCGATCGATGCCGGCCGCTACGATCAGTGGCCCGCGAACAAGACCGACATGACGATGGGCTATCACGTGCGCGAGGACATTCCGTTCCACTACGCGCTCGCCGATGCGTTCACCGTGTGCGACAACTACTTCTGCTCGCTGCCGGGGCCGACGCACCCGAACCGTTCGTACCTGATGACGGGCACGGTCGACCCGACCGGCAAGTTCGGCGGCCCGCTGCTCGACAACAGCGACTACGTCGACGGCGACGTGCCGCCCGCGTACCAGTTGCTGTCGTGGACGACCTTCCCGGAGCGCCTCGAGGCGCACGGCGTGTCGTGGCAGATCTACCAGCAGGGCACGACCGGCGACGATCCGTACAACGGCAACTACGGTACGAACATCCTGCAGAACTTCGCGAACTTCATCAACGCGAAGCCGGGTTCGCCGCTGTACCAGCGCGCGCAGACGGTGCGCACGCTCGACAACCTGAAGGACGACGTGATCAACGACCGGCTGCCGCAGGTGTCGTGGCTGTGCCCGCCCGCCGCGTTCTCCGAGCACCCGAAATACACGCCCGCGTACGGTGCGAACTACACGTCGCAGATCCTCGACGCGCTCACGTCGAATCCGGACGTGTGGGCGAAGACGGTGTTGTTCATCATGTACGACGAAAACGACGGCTTCTTCGATCACATCGTGCCGCCGCAGCCGCCGACATCGGCCGCGCAGGGCGTGTCGACCGTGACGACCGACGGCGAGCTGCATACGGTCGTGAACCCGGGGCGCGGCGGCAGCTACACGGCCGACGGGCTGCCGTACGGTCTCGGGCCGCGCGTGCCGATGACGGTCGTGTCGCCGTGGTCGAAGGGCGGCTTCGTGTGCTCGCAGGTGTTCGACCACACGTCGGTGATCCGCTTCATCGGCGAGCGCTTCGGCATCGACGAGCCGAACATCACGCCGTGGCGCCGCACCGTCTGCGGCGACCTCACCGCCGCGTTCGACTTCCGCTCGTCCGACGCGACGTTCCCGACGCTGCCCGACACGAGCCAGTACCGATCGATCGCGGACCAGCAGTGCACGTCGCAGCCCGCGCCGACCGTGCCCGCGACGCCGTCGCCGGTCGAGCCGCAGGAGCCCGGCGTGCGGCCCGCGCGTGCGCTGCCGTACGAACTGCACATGAACGCGAGCATCTACGGCGGCAACACGCTGCGCATCGAGTTCGCGAACCGCGGCAACCAGGGCGCGCACTTCCACGTGTACTCGACGAACCGCACCGACGGCCCGTGGCGCTATACGGTCGGCGCGCGCCGCGTGCTGCATGCGGATTTCGACCTGACGGTGACGAACGGCGTGTATGCGTTTTCGGTGTATGGCCCGAACGGTTTCGTGCGGATGTTCTCGGGCAACGTGTCGGCCGCGACCGCGCGCAGCCGCAACCAGGCGCAGCCCGAAGTGAAGGCGGGCTACGACATCGCGAACGGCAACCTGTACCTGAAGCTGCGCAACCATGGCGCGGGCCACGTCACGCTGACGCTGACCGACAACGCGTACGGCGCGCCGGCCCGCCAGGCGACGCTGCACGGCGGCGGCGAGCACGTCGAGCAATGGGCGCTCGCGTCGAGCCACCACTGGTATGACGTCACGGTGAGCGATGGCGCGAGCGGCACGTTCTCGCGCCGCTTCGCGGGTCACGTCGAGAACGGCCGGCCGAGCTATTCGGATCCGGCCGCGGTGCGGCCCGTGTCCGCGTCGTAAGCACGGCGGCACGTCGTTGCGCGGTGCGAGCCGCGCGGTGCGAGCCGCGCGGCGCGCGCCGATCGGCGTCAGATCGCGTACGCGAGCGCGCGATCGACCAGCGCGGCATCGACGTTCTCGTCCGCTTCGCGAAAGCGCAGCGGCGCCGCGCAATGCACCAGCGTGTCGACGAAGTATTTCGCGCGCGGCCATGGCCCGAAGCCGGCCGCGGTATTGATGTGTCCCGCGTCGCCCAGGTTCACGAATGCGCTGCCGAGCCGCTGCGCGAGCGTGCGTGCATCGGCGAGCGGCATCCACGGATCGGTTTCGCTGCCGATCACGATCGACGGCACCGCGAGCCGGCGGGCGTCGAACGGCCCGGCGAACGTGAATTTCTTCGGGCTGGCGGGGGCGACGAGCAGCACGCCCGCGACGTCGGCCGCGTGCGGCCATTGCGCGAGCGCATGCGCGGCCGCGAGGCAGCCGAAGCTGTGCGCGGCGAGCACGAACGGGCCACGCTCGCGCTCGAGCAGTGCACGGACCGACTGCGCCCAGCCCGCGAGGTCGGGCGCATCCCAGTCGGCCTGCTCGACCCGCAGCGAGCGCGGGAACTGCCGCTCCAGCCAGGTCTGCCAGTGAGCGCCTTCGCTGCCGTGCAGGCCCGGAACGGTCACGAGCCGCGGCGGCCACGCCGATTTGCTGCATGCGCGCATGATTGCCCTCGCTTGCTTTGCTTGGAGACGGGCTTCGATTGTGGCGCGCCGCGCACGGCGGCCGAACCAATATTTTGTGCTTTGCTTTTGCACCGCCCGCCGCGCGCCCGGCCCATGCCGCGCGGGCCGGCGGCGTCATGACGGCGCAATGCGCCGCGAGACCGTAGAATGTGGGCTTCCCGCTTGCCATGCACCGGATCGGGCCGGGCGCTGCCGCGCCGGTTCCGGTCGACAGGAGACGCCCGATGTCCGCTACGCCCGCCGGCGCGCTGCGCCCGTTCCACCTCGCCTTTCCCGTGTCGAGCCTCGTCGACGCGCGCGCATTCTACGGTGGCTTGCTCGGGTGCCCCGAAGGCCGCAGCTCCGAGCACTGGGTCGACTTCGATTTCTTCGGGCACCAGCTCGTCGCGCACCTCGCGCCGAACGAAACCGGCGCCAGCGCGGTCAATCCGGTCGATGGCGACGACGTGCCCGTGCGCCATTTCGGCGTCGTGCTGTCGATGGACGAGTGGCACGTGCTCGCCGAAAAACTGCAGGCCGCGCACACGCGCTTCGTGATCGAGCCGCACATCCGCTTCAAGGGCGAGGTCGGCGAGCAGGCGACCATGTTCTTCCTCGACCCGTGCGGCAACGCGCTGGAGTTCAAGGCGTTCGCCGACATTGGCCAGCTGTTCGCGAAGTAAGCGCATGAAGCTCCTGTTCCATTCGCCGCACCAGGAAGCCGCCGCGTGGCGCGACGCGATCGCGCACGCATTGCCCGAGGCCGAGTTGCGCGCGTGGCAGCCGGGCGACACGGCCCCCGCCGATTACGCGCTCGTGTGGCGGGCGCCGCGCGAGTTCTTCACGCCGCGCGACGGATTGCGCGCGATCTTCAACCTCGGCGCGGGCGTCGACGCGCTGCTCGCGCTCGAGCGCGAGCAGCCCGGCACCCTGCCGCGCGACGTGCCCCTGGTGCGCCTCGAGGATTCCGGCATGGCGCAGCAGATGATCGAATACGTGGCGCATGCCGTGCTGCGCTACCTGCGCCGCTTC
Source organism: Burkholderia sp. Bp9016 (assembly GCF_003857765.1). Classification (NCBI taxonomy): domain Bacteria; kingdom Pseudomonadati; phylum Pseudomonadota; class Betaproteobacteria; order Burkholderiales; family Burkholderiaceae; genus Burkholderia; species Burkholderia sp. Bp9016. Next base: position 29,374 of record NZ_QTPY01000010.1, on the reverse strand, counting down.
GACGAATACGAAACGCTGCAGCGCGAGCGCCGCTGGCAGACGCTCGTGCCGCATCCGCGTGCGGGCTTCACCGTCGCCGTACTCGGCCTCGGCGTGCTCGGCGCGCGGGTCGCGCAGGCGCTCGCGGCGCTCGGCCTGCCGGTGCGCGGCTACAGCCGCAGCCCGAAGCAGCTCGACGGGATCGAAACCTTCGCGGGCGACGGCGCGCTCGACGCGTGCCTCGACGGCGCGAAGGTGCTCGTGAACCTGCTGCCGAGCACGCACGATACCGACGGGATCCTGTCGGCGCGCACCTTCGCGCGGCTCGCGCCGGGGGCATATCTGGTGAACGTCGCGCGCGGCTCGCATCTCGTCGAAGCCGACCTGCTCGACGCGCTCGCGAGCGGCCGGGTCGCCGCCGCGACGCTCGACGTGTTCCAGCACGAGCCGCTGCCGGCCGATCATCCGTTCTGGCACGCGCCGCGCATCACGATCACCCCGCACAGCTCGGCCGAGACGCTGCGCGACGAAGCCGTCGAACAGATCGCCGGCAAGATCCGTGCTCTGGCGCGCGGCGAGCGCGTCGGCGGTATCGTCGACTACGCGCGCGGCTACTGAATTCGTCCTACATGAAACCGGAGACAACCATGACGTTCCCCACCGCCGTCAAGATCGTCGAAGTCGGCCCGCGCGACGGGCTGCAGAACGAAAAGACCTTCGTGCCGACCGATGTGAAAATCGCGCTAGTCGACCGCCTGTCGCACGCCGGCTTCCGCAATATCGAGGCCGCGTCGTTCGTGTCGCCGAAATGGGTGCCGCAGATGGCCGATGGCGCCGACGTGATGGCGGGTATCGAGCGCCGCGCGGGCACCGTGTATTCGGTGCTCACGCCAAACCTGAAGGGCTTCGAGAATGCGCTCGCCGCACGCGCCGACGAAGTGGTGATCTTCGGTGCGGCGAGCGAGGCGTTCTCGCAACGGAACATCAACTGCAGCATCGCCGAGAGCATCGCGCGCTTCGAGCCCGTCGCGAAGGCCGCGAAGGATGCCGGCGTGCGGCTGCGCGGCAGCGTGTCGTGCACGCTCGGCTGCCCGTACCAGGGCGAGGTGCCGGTCGCGTCGGTGGTCGACGTCGTCGAACGGTTCGCCGCGCTCGGCTGCGACGAGATCGACATCGCCGACACGATCGGCGTCGGCACGCCGAAGCGCACGCGCGAAGTGCTGTCCGCCGTCACGCGCGTGTTCCCGCGCGAACGCCTGTCGGGCCACTTCCACGACACCTACGGCCAAGCGCTCGCGAACATCTATGCGGCGCTGTTCGAGGGGATCGAAATCTTCCACGCATCGGTGGCCGGCCTCGGCGGCTGCCCGTATGCGAAAGGCGCGACCGGCAACGTCGCGACCGAGGACGTGCTGTACCTGATGCAGGGCCTCGGCATCGATACCGGCATCGATCTCGCACAGGTCGTCGCCGCCGGCGACTTCATCTCGAACGCGATCGGCCGCGCGAACGTGTCGCGCGCCGGTCGCGCGCTGCTCGCCAAGGCCCAGAGCGCGGCCGACGCCGCGAACTGCGTCTGACTCCGACTTTCACGGACTACCCCCATGACGACACCCGCTTCATTCGACTCCCTCCCCGATTCCGCGCGACGCGTCGCGCTGCTGCTGCGCGAGCGCGGCCATGCGAAAGGCATCGTGATGCTCGCCGAAACCGGCAAAACCTCGGCCGAGGCCGCAGCCGGGCTCGGCTGCTCGGTCGCGCAGATCGCGAAGTCGATCCTGTTTCGCCGTGAGTCGGACGGCGCGCCGGTGCTCGTCGTCGCGAGCGGCGTGAACCGTGTCGACGAGAAGAAAGTCGCCGCCCAGGTCGGCGCGGTCGGCCGCGCGGATGCGAAGTTCGTGCGCGACAACACCGGCTATGCGATCGGCGGCGTGTGCCCGATCGGTCATCTGGTCGAACCGGTCATGCTGATCGACGCCGACCTGCTCGAGCTCGACAGCCTGTGGGCCGCCGCCGGCCATCCGCATGCGGTGTTCAACCTGTCGCCGGCCGAACTCGTGTCGCTGACGGGCGCGCCGGTCGCGGACGTCGCGCTGCGCAACGACGCATGAGCGACGCACCGGTAACGGTCGGCACGGTCGCTTCGCCGTGCACGGACGTATGCAGGATCGACCCGCGTACCGACTGGTGCGCGGGCTGCCTGCGCACGCGCGAGGAAATCAAGGGCTGGCGGGCATCTGACGACAAGGCGAGGCGCATGCTGCTCGCGCGTCTCGATGCGCGGCGGCGCCTGCTCGCGGGAAGCGACACATAAAAAAAAGCCGTTCAGCCTCACGGGCGAACGGCATCGAGATCGGAATCCTGTGAACGTGATCAACGTCACAGCCCGCATCATACGAGCGACGCTGCAGCGTCGCATCGGGTGTTTCCCTACAGCTTCTTACGGCATTTTTCACGCACGCGCGCAGGCCCCCTGCGCGCGCAATCGCCCTGCCCGGCAACAGCCCCGACTCACCGTGCCGGAGAGCCGTAGCTGTGACCCGTAGCGGCAAACCGAACCGCACGCGCGTTTCAGTTGCGGGCCGCCGCGCGACGCGCGGGCACGAGGCGCCAGCCGAGGTTTACGCCGGCCGCCGCGAGCAGGATCAGGAGCGCGCCGAACACCTGCGTCCACGCGAGCGTCTGCCCGAACGCGACGCGATCGACGATGATCGCGACGACTGGATAGACGAACGACAGTGCCCCCGTCATCGCGACCGGCAGCTTCTGGATCGCGCCGTACAGCAGCACGTACATCAGCCCCGTGTTCACGACGCCGAGCACGACGAGATCGAGCCACTGCGCGGGCGTCGCGGGCAACGTGCCGAAATGCGCGAACGGCGCGAGCAGCACGATGCCGAGGCCGGCCTGCAGTAGCGCGAGCAAATGCGGCGGCGTGCCCTTCAGGTGCTTCGTGACGATCGACGACACGGCGTACAGGAACGCCGCGCCCAGCGACAGCGCAACGCCTTCGAGGTATTCGCCCGGCACCGCGAGCACGGCCGGCTCGACGCGCACCACGCACACGAGACCGACGAAGGCGAGCGCGAGCCACGCGATCGTCGACGCGCCGATCCGTTCTCGGAACACGATCGCGCCGAGCGCGACGAGCATGAACGGCTGCGTGTTGTAGACCGCGGTCGCCATCGAGATCGACGCGCGCGAATACGCGGCGAACAGCAGCAGCCAGTTCGCGACGATCGCGATGCTGCCGAGCGTCGCGAGCGCGAGCATGCGCGGCGAGAACAGCGAGCGGCGCAGGAAGCCGAGCGCCGCGCAGACGATCGCGAGCGTCGCCGCCCCGAACAGGCAGCGGAAGAACACGACATTGGTGAGCGGCTGCCGCGACGACATCACGAGCCAGCCGATCGTGCCGGACATCATCATCGCGACGACCATCTCGGCGCCGCCGCGGCGAATTTCGTTCGAGGCCATCAAGGACTCCGTTTGACGAGAGAGGATGACTTCGATTCTAGAAACTTGCCTTCCGTGCTTCCACGGATAAACTGAAGTAAAACAGCCAATTCACCTTCGAAAGCAAAGCGATCATGCCAAAACGCCTTCCCCCGCCTGCAGTCGCGTCGCTCGACGCAACCGACCGCGCGATCCTCGCCGCACTCGCCGAGGACGCACGCATCGCGACCAGCGAACTGGCGCGGCAGATCGGGCTGTCGGCGCCCGCCACGGCCGACCGCGTGCGGCGGCTCGAGGCGCAAGGCGTGATCGCGAGCTTCACCGTCGAGCTCGACCCGCGCGCGCTCGGCTACACGCTGCAGGCGATCGTCCGCGTGAAGCCGCTGCCGGGGCAATTGCATCTGGTCGAGGAGGTGTTGCGCCGGATCCCGGAATTCGTCGAATGCGACAAGGTGACCGGCGACGACTGTTTCATCTGCCGGCTCTACCTGCGCACGATCGAACACCTCGACGACATCCTCGCGAAGGTGACCGAGCGTGCGGAAACGAGCACGGCGATCGTGAAATCGACGCCCGTGCCGCGCCGCCTGCCGCCCCTCGCGGAAGACGTCGCCGCGCACCGCTGAACGCTGAACGCTGCACGCGCGGCGCGCTGCCGGCGCCGCCGACGCCGCTTACGCGGCCTTACGCGGCCGCATCGCGCGCCTCGAAGAACGCGAGCAGTTCGTCGATCAGCGCGACGGGCGCCTCTTCAGGAATGTAGTGCCCGCATTCGAGCGCGCGGCCGCTGACGTCGCGCGCGACCCGCCGCCATTCGTCGAGCGGATCGAAGCACCGGCCGACGATCCCGTTCGCGCCCCACAGCACGCGCAGCGGACACGCGACCTTGTTGCCGCGCTCGAGGTCCGCGCGATCGTGTTCGAGATCGATCGTCGCCGACGCGCGATAGTCCTCGCACATCGCATGCACGGCGCCCGGCTGCGCGAGCGCGGCGCGATAGGCGGCGAGCGCCTCCGGCGCGAACGGCGCGAGCCCGGCCGAACGGTTGCCCATCACGCGCTCGATGTACGCGTCGGTACGGCCTTCGATCAGCGCTTCGGGCAGCGGCTCCGGCTGGATCAGGAAGAACCAGTGGAAATACGCGGTCGCGAACGCGCGGTCGGTTTGCTCGTACATCGCGAGCGTCGGCGCGATGTCGAGCAGCATCATTCGCTCGACGGCCGCCGGGTGATCGAGCGCGAGCCGGTGCGCCACGCGCGCGCCGCGATCGTGCGCGCACACGTGGAATTGCCCGAAGCCGAAATGGCGCATCACGGCGACCTGATCGGCCGCCATCGCGCGTTTCGAATAAGGCGCATGCCGTGCGTCGCTCGGCGGCTTGCCCGACGCGCCGTAGCCGCGCAAGTCGGTCGCGATCACCGTGAAATGACGGGCCAGCGTCGCGGCGACGCGATGCCAGATCATGTGGGTCTGCGGATGGCCGTGCAGCAGCAGAAGCGGCGGCCCCGCGCCTCCTTTGACACCGAAGATGTCGGTGTCCTGCACCGTCACGCGAAACGGTGCAAACGCCTCAAACGACATGGTTTGTTTCTCGTTGGTCTGTTATGGCGATTATTGTAGGAGCGCCCGGACCGGTTCAGCGCGCGGCAGATGCCCGAACCGCTAGAAAGAGAACACTCCCTCGATTGTCGCCATGCCGCGCATTTTGCTAAGCTCGCGTAGAATCGCACGACCGTTCGTATTAATATGAACGTACCGTCGCGGAGCTACACTCGATATACCGTTCGATCGCCAAGCATGAAGCCGGCGTCGGCGCGACCGCGCCGCTTCCGGCCGCCCCTCGAGACTGGAGACATTACATGGCATTGCCCGCCGTCCTGCAGAACCTGACGCTGCCCGTCATCGCGTCGCCGATGTTCATCGTCAGCTACCCCGAACTCGTGCTCGCGCAGTGCAAGGCGGGCATCGTCGGTTCGTTCCCCGCACTCAACGCCCGTCCGGCCGAACTGCTGGACGAGTGGCTCACGCAGATCCAGTCCGAGCTCGCCGACCACAAGGCGAAGCACCCGGACGCGGTGATCGGCCCGATCGCGGTCAACCAGATCGTCCACCAGTCCAACGTACGGCTCGAGCATGACGTACGCGTGTGCGTCGAACACAAGGTGCCGATCTTCATCACGAGCCTGCGCGCGCCGGCGCGCGAGATCGTCGACGCGGTGCACAGCTACGGCGGCATCGTGCTGCACGACGTGATCAACCTGCGTCACGCGCAGAAGGCGCTCGAAGCCGGCGTCGACGGGCTGATCCTGGTGGCCGCCGGCGCCGGCGGCCACGCGGGCACGACCTCGCCGTTCGCGCTCGTCGGCGAAGTGCGCAAGATGTTCGACGGCCCGATCGTGCTATCCGGCTCGATCGCGAACGGCGGCTCGATCCTTGCCGCGCAGGCGATGGGCGCCGACCTCGCATACATGGGCACGCGCTTCATCGCGACGCAGGAAGCGCACGCGGTCGAGGACTACAAGCACGCGATCGTCAACGCGAAATCGTCCGACATCATCTATACGAACCTCTTCACCGGCGTGCACGGCAACTACATCCGCGAGAGCATCGAGAAAGCCGGCCTCGATCCGGACGCCCTGCCGGAATCCGACAAGTCGAAGATGAATTTCGGCGGCGACAAGGCGAAGGCGTGGAAGGACATCTGGGGTGCCGGCCAGGGCGTCGGCCTGATGGACGACCTGCCGAGCGTCGGCGCGCTCGTCGAGCGGCTGAAGCGCGAATACGACGACGCGAAGGCGCGGCTCGGGATCCCGCGCTGACGCACGCGGCCTGACAAAACAAAAAAGCGCGAACCGCAACGGCTCGCGCTTTTTTCATGTCCGCTCGCGGCGCGGCTGGGGCGCCGGTCAGCCCGCGCGCTTGATCCGCGTGATCGGCAGCACGCGCAGGCGCGACTCGATCGACGGGCACAGCGACTGCCCTTCGAAACGCGCGGCGAGGAAGTCGACGAACGAACGCACCTTCGCGGACACGTGACGGCGGCTCGCGTACACCGCGTAGATCGGCGCCTCGTGCGGCGGCACGGTGTCGAGCAGCACCGGCACGAGCCGGCCCGACTCGATGTCGTCGCCGACCACCTCGGTGCCGAGCAGCGCGATGCCCGCGCCCGCGAGCACGGCCGCGCGCAGCCCTTCGAGATGGTTCACGATCAGGTTGCCGCTCAGGTTCACGCGCGACGCGGCGGCCGCGTCGATCACCAGCGAATCGAGCATCGTCGAATTCGAATCGCGACGCAGGTAATTGTGGTGCGCGAGATCGGCAATCGTCTGGGGCGTGCCGTGCTTCTCGAGATACTCGGGCGACGCGACCAGCAGGATGTGCGCGGTTGCGATCTGCCGCGCGACCAGCGACGACGACTTCAAGCCGTTCGGCGCCGCGCGTACCGCGACGTCGTAGCCTTCCTCGATGAGGTCGACCACGCGATCGGACAGCGTCATGTCGACGGTCACGTCGGGGAAGCGGCCCGCGTAATCGGTGACCGCCTGCATCACGTGCCGCAAGCCGAATGCGGACAGCGACGTCACGCGCAATCGGCCCTGCGGCACGACGCTCGCGGCGCCGACTGCCTGCCCGGCTTCGTCGAGCTCCGACAGCGCCTGCACGAGGCGCTCATAGTATTCGCGTCCCGCCTCGGTCGGCGCGACACGTCGTGTCGTGCGATGCAGCAGCCGCGCGCCGAGCTGCTGCTCGAGATGCATCACGTGCTTGCTCGCCATCGCGGCCGACATCTGCATGCGCTCGGCCGCGCCGACGAAGCTGCCCACTTCGACGACGTAGCGAAACACATTCATGCTGACGAGGGTATCCATCGAACTAGCTCGCAATTCCTGGGAATTATGCAATTACGAGATAGGGTAACAAAGGCGAGGAAATAAAAAGGTCAACAAAGGCAAAACGGCGCCGCGGATGGCGGCGCCGTTTCGGGCGAAAAACCGGTGGCGCGCACGCGCGAGGCGCGCGTGCGGCGAGCGAATCGTCAGAACTTCGCGCGGATGCCTGCACCGAACGTGTTGCCGCTCGACAGGCCGCTGATGTGGTCGTTCATGTATGCGGCGTAGACGTCCGTGCGCTTGGACAGCGGATAGTCGTAGCCGACGGCCCAGGTCTGGCGCGTCTGGTCGAGGCCACCGGCGTCGCGCGAGTACGCGTACGACGCCATCGCGTTGCCGACGCCGAGCGGCACCGACACGCCGCCCTGCGCGGTATTCACGTGCCAGCTGCCCGCGACCTGGTCGTTCTTCGTGTACATGTACTGGCCGAACAGCTTCACGTATTTCAGGTCGTAGGTCGCGCCGACCAGGCCGATGCCCTGGCTCTTCATGCCGGCCACCAGCGCGCTCAGATCCTGCGGGCCGTTGTTGAAGTTCACGTACTGGTAGACCGCAGTCGCCGCGAACGCGCCGTTCGCATAGTTGAACTGCGCGCTCCACTTCTTCGAGCGGTTGTCGCCGGCCTGGTTGCCAAGCGCGTACATCGCGCCGAAATTCAGGCCGCCGAACGAAGGCGACGTGTACGACAGCGCGTTGTTCCAGCCCGAATCGCCGACCGCACCCTGGTCGCTCGGATAAGTCGGGTACGTCCCGAGGCCGAGGAACACGTGGTACACCATCGGCGAGAAGGTGTACGAATCGTAGAACGGGTTGAACAGGATCGTCGACAGGAACAGTTGCGTCGTCAGACGGCCTGCCGTCACCGTGCCGTACGGCGAGCTGATGCCGACATACGCGTTGCGCGCGAAGAACGTGTCGCCCTGGAAGCGGCCATACTGGCCGTTCTGTGCGCGGAAGAAGCTCTCCAGCGTGAAGATCGCCTTGTAGCCGCCGCCCAGATCCTCGGCGCCGTGCATCCCCCAGTACGACGTCGACATCCCGCCGCCGCCCATGTTCCATGCGCGATCGCCGCCCGGGAACTTGGTGGCGCCGACCCATTCGTCGACCTGACCGTAGAGCGAAACGCTCGACTGCGCGTAGACGGGTGCGGTTGCCGCCACGCAGGCGGCTGCGGCGATCAGCTTGACGGACGTGCGGGACGCACGGCGAGCGAATGCTTTCATGGGATCTCCAGGTTTTGTCGAATTGTCGATAAGTGGCGCGAGCGTTGTTTTTTGGAGCCGAGTGCTAGCGTCGTATGGGGCGCAGCCATCTTTACGGATCATTTGTCCGGTCAAAATTGCGCACACTTATTGCCGGTATAGCGGCAGCATTAACTTCGCGGAATTCATACATGACCCGACGCGGCGCAGCGGCCCCGCGCGGTGCGGGCACGCGACGGGACGGCCGCCTGGCGTGCGCGGGCCGGGCGCGAAAGATAGCGCAATGCGGCGGGAAAATCAGCGGAAATCTATGCGCGACTGTGGCGAATTCGCATCAGCCGGCGGGGGGACGAGCGCGCCGGGCGCTCAGTTTCGGTAGAACGGGGAGAAAAACGGCGAGTGCGCAGGCTCTTCCTGCGAGCGGGGCGGCGGCATCGGACGGCCGCCGCGCTCCTCGTTGTAGCGCGCGACGTCGGCACGGATCGAACCGGCGCGCAGCGGCACGTTGCCGCCGCCCGGCGGGCGCGGCATCTGGCGCGAATCGGCGCTGATCGGGCGATACGGGCTTTGTGCGGCGTAGTGGCCGTAGGACGGCGTCGGGCGCAAGCCCCAGCGCGAACCGTAGCTGCTCACGCCACCGGCACGGGCGCCGCCCGGCGGCATCGCGCGGCGCCAGACCTGCGCGCCGCCGGCCGGCTGGCCGTACGCGTGTATGTCGCCGCCGCCGAAACCGTGGCCGCCGAACGCACGACCGCCGCCATGCGGCGGCTGGGCGAGCGCGAGCGGCATCAGCAGCGCGCACAGCGCGCCTGCCACCCATCGTCCGACCTTCAGTTTCACCCGTTCCGTCATCACATTCAGTGCCTGTTGCGGTGCGCTGCCGGCTGTTGCCGGCCAACGCAAGCCTTTCAGCAGTAATTTATGAGCGGTCCGAAACGGTGTCGAGCCAAAAAGTGTTATGTCGCGGGCATCGGTGTAACACCATGTTACTGCTAGGTTTTTTCACTTCCGGGGGCGATCGTGACAGAACATTCTTCTGCCGTTGCGCGCACCGGCGGCCTGTGCGAACAGGCGCCCCTATATGCACCTGATTCATCAATCGATTCACACAATGAATTTGTTTATTGAATGATCCACCGGGACAATAGCGGCATTCGCGCGCGCGGTGCGCGTGCACCCGTTTCCGAATCGAGTTCCAGATGGCCCGCCCCCGTTTCCTTCCCGACAATTTCACGCTTGCGCTCGTCGGCACCGTCGTGCTCGCGAGCCTGCTGCCGTGCCGCGGCCCGGCAGCCCATGCGTTCAACTGGGCGACCAACATCGCCGTCGGCCTGCTGTTCTTCCTGCACGGCGCGAAGCTGTCGCGCGAAGCCGTCGTCGCGGGCGCGACGCACTGGCGGCTGCATGCGGTCGTGCTGCTCAGCACGTTCGCGCTGTTCCCGGTGCTTGGCCTCGTGCTGAAACCCGTGTTGCAGCCGCTCGTCACGCCGACGCTGTATGCGGGCGTGCTGTTCCTGTGCACGCTGCCGTCGACGGTCCAGTCGTCGATCGCGTTCACGTCGATCGCGAAGGGCAACGTGCCGGCCGCCGTGTGCGCCGCGTCCGCGTCGAGCCTGCTCGGCATCTTCGTGACGCCGGCGCTCGTCGGGCTGATGATCACGTCGCAGTCGGGCGCGGCCGCATCGCCGTGGAGCACCGTCGGCAGCATCGTGATGCAACTGCTCGTGCCGTTCGTCGCCGGCCAGTTGCTGCGGCCCGTGATCGGCGGCTGGATCGAGCGCAATCGCGGCGTGCTGCGCTTCGTCGACCAGGGCTCGATCCTGCTCGTCGTCTATGTCGCGTTCAGCGAGGCCGTGAACCAGGGGTTGTGGCACCAGATTCCGGCGCACGCGCTCGGCGGCCTGCTGGTCGTCAACATCGTGCTGCTCGTGATCGCGCTGGTGCTGACCACGTTCGTCAGCAAGCGGCTCGGCTTCAACCGCGCAGACCAGATCACGATCATCTTCTGCGGGTCGAAGAAGAGCCTCGCGGCCGGCGTGCCGATGGCGAAGGTGATCTTCTCGGCGCAGGCGGTCGGCGCGATCGTGCTGCCGCTGATGCTGTTCCACCAGATCCAGCTGATGGCGTGCGCGGCGCTCGCGCAGCGCTGGGGGGCGCGCGACACGAGCGGCGAGCAGGACGGCCGAGATGGTGCGGCCGGCGCCGCCCGCGGGAGCGGGGCGCTGAACGCGGGCAAGCGCTGACTTGGCGAGGGCGTGGCGGCTGTGGCTGGCCGCGCCCTTGGTGATTATCGTCCCCCACCTTCCGACGGCACGCCACAACACCCGCGCCGGCCGACGCCCCGCGGCGTCGCACAGTCCTCGTTTGATCCTTCGCGCGAGCAGCCGCTGAAGTCCGGTGCCCCGTCGCTTCGGCAGCCGTGCCCATGCCCGTGCCCCATTCCCCCTCGCCCGCCTGATCGCCGGACACGCGCTCGCCGCCTCTTCCGGCCGAGCGTCGAGCTCCGTTCCAGGCTAGGTCGCCGGTTACACAGGGGATCCGCAACCCGGCGGCGGCCGGCGCGCCGATCCGTGCGCCCCCCCCATTCCCCGGCGTCTCTTCGCCGCGCTCACCTTGCCTTTTTCGCGTTTTGTTTAGTATTTTTAGTAACGGCGTTTTCGCAGATTAGCGCCTAAAAACCGGTTATTTTCGGGTATTCCCCGGTTATCCGCCCCGAATAACGCGGTGTTTTTTACTATACAATCGCCGTCACCCTAAACAAACCGGACCCCGAACGATGGGCACCACCATTCGCGACGTAGCGCGGGCGGCAGAGGTATCGATCGGCACCGTCTCGCGCGCGCTGAAAAACCAGCCGGGCCTGTCCGAGGCCACACGGGCGCGCATCGTCGAGATCGCGCAACGGCTCGGCTACGACCCGGCCCAGCTGCGGCCCCGGATTCGCCGGCTCACCTTCCTGCTGCACCGCCAGCACAACCGCTTTCCCGCCAGCCCGTTCTTCTCGCACGTGCTGCACGGCGTCGAGGACGCGTGCCGCGAGCGCGGCATCGTGCCGACGCTGCTCACTGTCGGCCCGAACGACGACGTGCTGCGCCAGATGCGCCCGCACGCCCCCGACGCGATCGCGGTGGCCGGCTTCATCGAGCCGGAGACGATCGAGGCGCTCGCCGCGACCGGCCGCCCGCTCGTGCTGATCGACCTGTGGGCGCCCGGCCTGCGCTCGGTGAATATCGACAACGCGACGGGCGCGGCGCTCGCGATGCGCCACCTGCTCGCCACCGGCCGCTCGCGGATCGCGTTCATCGGCGGCCCGGGTGCGCACTACAGCCTCGCGCAGCGCGCGATCGGCTACCGGCGCGCGTTCTTCGAGGCCGGCCGGCTGTTCGACCCGGCCTACGAAGTGACGATCGACGCCGGGCTCGACCCCGACACGGGCGCCGCGCGTGCGATGCAGCAACTGCTCGACGCGCCGGGCCCGCGCCCCGACGCCGTATTCGCGTACAACGACGCGGCCGCGCTGGCCGCGCAGCGCGTGTGCATCGCGCGCGGCGTGCGGATTCCGGAAGACATTGCGATCGTCGGCTTCGACGACATCCCGGCCGCCGCGCATGCGAATCCGCCACTCACGACGCTCGCCGTCGACAAGGAGGCGCTCGGCCGCCGCGGCGTCGAACTGCTGCTCGCCGAATCGCCCGAGCGCACCGAGATCTCCCTGCCCGTCGAGCTGATCGTGCGGGCCAGCAGTCAGCCCGCCGGCTCACCGGCGCTCGATACCGCCACGGTCACCGAATCATGAACATGCCCCCGGTCCAATCCTGCCCGGCCACGCCGGCCACCCACGCGCAAGCCGCGCCGTTCGTCGGGAACTTCCGCGATCCGTCGTTCCTGCTGTCGCATGTCGAGGACACGCTGCGCTTCTACGCGCCGAACGCGTTCGACCCGACAGGCGGCTTCTACCACTACTTCCGCGACGACGGCAGCATCTACAACCGCACGTCGCGGCATCTGGTCAGCAGTTGCCGGTTCGTCTTCAACTACGCGATGGCGTACCGGCATTTCGGCGATCCGCGCCATCTCGACTACGCGCGCCACGGCCTGCGCTTTTTGCGCGACGCACACTGGGACGACACGCTGCAGGGCTACGACTGGGAGCTCGACTGGCGCGACGGCGCGAAGCGCGCGACGCTCGACGGCACGCGCCACTGCTACGGGCTCGCGTTCGTGCTGCTGGCCGCCGCGCACGCGACGATGGCCGGCATCGACGAGGCGCGCGCGCTGATCGCGTCGACCTACGAGCTCGCCGAACACCGCTTCTGGGATGCGGCCGCGGGCCTCTACGCGGACGACGCGACGCCGAACTGGATCGTGTCGTCGTACCGCGGCCAGAACGCGAACATGCACATGACGGAAGCGCTGCTCGCGGCCTACGAGGCGACCGGGCACGTCACGTACCTCGACCGCGCGGAAAAGCTCGCGACCCACATCACGCAGCGCCAGGCCGCGCTGTCCGGCGGCCTCGTGTGGGAGCACTACCACGCGGACTGGTCGGTCGACTGGGACTACAACAAGGAAGACAGCTCGAACATCTTCCGTCCGTGGGGCTTCCAGCCCGGCCACCAGACCGAATGGGCGAAGCTGCTGCTGATCCTCGAGCGGCACCGCCCGCTCGACTGGCTCGTGCCGCGCGCGGCCGAGCTGTTCGACGCCGCGCTCACGCACGCGTGGGACGCCGATCACGGCGGCCTCTGCTACGGCTTCGGCCCCGATTTCACCGTCTGCGACCACAACAAGTATTTCTGGGTGCAGGCGGAAACCTTCGCCGCCGCCGCGATGCTCGGCGCACGCACCGGCAGCGAACGCTTCTGGGACTGGTACGACGAGATCTGGCGCTACAGCTGGGCGCATTTCGTCGATCACCGTTACGGCGCGTGGTACCGGATCCTCACGTGCGACAACCGCAAGTACGGCGACGAGAAGAGCCCGGCCGGCAAAACCGACTATCACACGATGGGCGCTTGCTACGACGTGCTCGGGACCCTCGCGCGCATGGCGCGCAGCGAGTCGACGCAATGAGCGGCGGCGCATTTCCGGCTTTCGTGTCGGCGGGCGACATCCTGACCGACATGGTGCGCGCGGGCGACGCGCAGTGGACGTCGGTGCCGGGCGGCGCCGGCTGGAACGTCGCGCGCGCGGTCGCGCGGCTCGGCATGCCGAGCGCGCTCGCGGGCTCGATCGGCGAGGACTGCTTCTCCGACGTGCTGTGGCGCACCAGCGAAGCGGCCGGGCTCGACCTGCGCTTCCTGCAGCGCGTGCCGCGCGCACCGCTGCTCGCGATCGTCCACGAGACGCGGCCGCCCGCGTACTTCTTCATCGGCGACGCGAGCGCGGACCTCGCGTTCGACCCGGCGCGGCTGCCGGCCGGCTGGATCGAGCACGTGAAATGGGCGCATTTCGGCTGCATCAGCCTCGTGCGCGAACCGCTCGCGGGCACGCTCGTCGCGCTCGCGAAGGACTTGCACGCGCGCGGCGTGAAGATCAGCTTCGATCCGAACTACCGGAACCTGATGACGGCCGCGTACCGGCCGACGCTCGAGAAGATGGCAAGCCTCGCCGATCTGATCAAGGTGTCCGACGAGGATCTGCGCCACCTGTTCGGCGGCGACGGCCCGGACGCGGTCGAAGCGGTGCGCGCGCTGAACCCGAGGGCGGCCGTGTTCGTCACGCGCGGCGCGCAGGCCGCGACGCTCTACGCGGACGGCGGCGTGCACGAGGCCAGCCCGCCGCGCGTCGAGGTGGTCGACACTGTCGGCGCCGGCGACGCGTCGATCGGCGGCATGCTGTTCAGCCTGATGGCCGCGCCGCAACGCGCGTGGCCCGAACATCTCGCGTTCGCGCTCGCCGCGGGGGCCGCCGCGTGCCGGCACACGGGCGCGCACGCGCCGACGCTCGACGAAGTCGTCGCACTGCTCGAACGGTGACGGAATGGTGACGGCGCGCTGATCGGTCACCGATTAGCGGCGCTGTACATGCTGCGCCGCAGTGCTACGATGAAGTGTCCTTTTGCGGGAGAGGCACGATGGACACGAACACGTTCACGAAAGGCATCTACACGGCCAAGGCGCATACGCAGCGCGCGGGCAACGGGCAGTTCCAGGGCTATGTGATCCTCGTCCGGGACGACGGCGACGAGACGGAGAACGTGCGCTACGACGTCCACACCACGAGTCCGAGCGAGGAAGAGGCGTTCGACGAGGCGAAGGCGCTCGCGCACCGGATCCTCGGCGAAATCGAACTGTAACGCGCAGAACCGTCACGCGCGCGCCGCGGCCTGCCCGCGACGCGCCGCCTCCTTCGGCACGACTCAGAGCAGCCGCGCCACCATCGACACCAGCATCGTCAGCACCAGCGTCGACATGAACGGGAACGGGTAACGCCGCCCGCCGAGCGTCAGCGTGACGTCGCCCGGCATCCGCCCGATGCCGAGCTTGCCGAGCCACGGCCAGCAGCGTGTCAGGATCATCACCGCGACGAACGACGTCATCAGCCAGCGCAGCATGCGGCCCCCGTCAGAGCGCGTGCGAGCGGTCGCCGCGCGCGAACGCGTCGAGCGTGCCGTCGATGCCACGCGAGAACGCGATCACCTTGAACAGCTCGCCCATCTCGGCCTCCGAGATCAGCTTCTGCACCGCGTTCGCGGCCGGCAGGAAGCTGTGGATGTCGGACGGATCGATCGCGGCCAGCGCATCCGTGATGCCCGCGTTCAGCAGGAAGCGCGCCTGCGACATGTAGCCGAGCAGATCCGCGCCGGTGCCGACGCCCGCCTCGTAGATGCCGGTGAATTCGACGTGCGCGGTGATGTCCTGCAGGCCCGGGTACAGGAACGGGTCGTCGTGCGCGTGGTGCCGGTAGTGGCACATGAGCGTGCCGCGCTCGCGCTGCGGGTGGTAGTACTCGTGCGCGGGAAAACCGTAGTCGACGAGCAGCACCGCGCCGCGCGCGAGCATCGTGCACACGGTGCGCGTGAACGCCAGCGCGGCTTCGTGCGTCTCGGTCACGTAGCCGTCGTCGACGTCGAGCGTCGCGAGCACCGGCGGCAGGCCGGCCGGCCCGACGGGCCGGTCGTCGAACACGAACGCGTGCTGCGCGTCGAGCGCGACGCCGCGCTCGAGCCATGCATCGCCCGCCTTCGCGAACAGCCGCACCGGCATCGCATCGAGCACCTCGTTGCCGATCACGACGCCGTCGAAACGCCCGGGCAGCGCGTCGAGCCAGCGCACCTTGCCCGCCAGCGCCGGGGCAGCGGCCACGATCGTGTCGCGCTGCCGCTCGCGCAGCTCGCCCGACAGGTCGACGATCCGGTATTCGTCGAGTTCGACGCCGAGTGCGTCGAGCGCCGCGAGCAGGCCGGCCGCGAGCTTGCCGGTGCCCGCGCCGAATTCCATCACGCTGCGCGTGCCGCTCGCCGCGAGCGCCTGGGCGACGGAATTCGCGAGCGTCTGCGCGAACAACGGCGACAGCTCGGGGGCCGTCACGAAGTCGCTGCCGTCGTCGGCACGGCGCCCGAACTTGCGCGCGCCGCCGCTGTAATAGCCGAGACCGGGCGCGTACAGCGCGCGCTCCATGAAGCGGTCGAACGGCAGCCAGCCGCCCGCCGCCGCGATCTCGTCGCGCAGTTGCGCGGCAAGGGTTTCGGACTGCGCAAGCGCGTCGGGGCCGGGAGCAGGTAAACTAGCGGGTTCGTGAGCTTTCGGGTTCATCCCGGCATTGTAAATGACCGTTTCAGCCGATACGTCGCCCCCGCGCATCGCGCTCGTCGCAGGCGCACTGGGCAGCGCGGCCGACGCCGCGTCGATCGGTCGGGCACTCGCAACGGAATTCGCCCGGCGCGGCTGGGACGTCGCACTGCAGCGCAGCCCCGGCACGCCGCGTGCGGCCGCCGTCGCCCTCGTCGCCGACGTCGCCGCGCTGGGCCGCCGCGCGGCCGTGCTCGACGCCGATCTGGCCCTGGAAGCCGATGCGGCCGCGCTCGTCGCGGCCTGCAGCGCGGCGCTGGGCCGGCCCGCATGCGCCGTTTTCGTGAGCGCGTGCGCCGGCACCGACGACGCGCACACGGTGGACGGCGCGTCGCTCGCCGGCGCGCTCGCGCGCAACGTGACGGCGCCGCTCGCGCTGGCCCGCGCGCTCGCCGATGCGACGCCAGACGCCGCGCGCGACGACGAAGCGCTGCGTGCGTGCGCGATCCACGTACTGGATCAGGCCCTGTTTCACCCGGCACCGGCGCAACTGTCGCACGCGCTGATGCAGGCCGCGCTGCACCGCGCGACTTCCGCGCTCGCGCTGGCGCTCGCGCCGAAGGTGCGCGTCGCGGCGCTCGTGCGCGGCCATGCGCCGCACGCGGACGACATCGCGGCGGCCGCCTGCTATCTCGCGAGCGCGCCCGGCGTGACGGGCGCGACGCTGACCGTCGACGGCGGCGAGCACCTCGTGCCGCCCGCAGCCGGCCCGAATGAATGAACCGCGCGGGCGCGCGGCCTGATCGCCGCCGCCCGCGCCGCTTTGCGTGCGCGCACGCCAATTTGACTGGGACGACCATGTTTTCCGCTCTCCTGCACCCCCGCCTCGCGGATTGCCGCAGGCTCTACCTGCGCGACTACGAGGTGCACATCAACATCGGTGCCTTCGAACACGAGAAGCGCGGCGAGCAGCGCGTCGTCATCAACATCGACCTGTTCGTGCCGCTCGCGCTGTCCACCCCCGTCGACGACCGGCTGCACGAAGTCGTCGACTACGACCTGATGAAGCAGAGCGTCACGCGGTGCGTGGCGCGCGGCCACATCCATCTGCAGGAAACGCTGTGCGACGCGATCGCCGCGCACCTGCTGGCGCACGACACCGTGCGCGCGGTACGCGTCCGTACCGAGAAACCGGACGCCTATCCGGACTGCGATGCCGTCGGCGTCGAAGTCTTTCGCATCAAGGACGAGGAACGCGCATGAACGCCCCCCACATGAACGACACGGCGGCCGAAGGCGCCGCCATCGAAGCCACCGTCGCCGAAACCAGCCGCCGCGCGCTGACGCGCCGCGAGCAGAAGGAAGCGTACGAGAACAACAAGCTGTTCAAGCGGATCGTGCGCCAGGTCGGCCAGGCGATCGGCGACTACAACATGATCGAGCAGGGCGACAAGGTGATGGTGTGCCTGTCGGGCGGCAAGGACAGCTACGCGATGCTCGATGTGCTGCTGCGCCTGCGCGAGCGCGCGCCGATCGACTTCGACATCGTCGCGGTCAACCTCGACCAGAAGCAGCCGGGCTTCCCCGAGCACGTGCTGCCCGAGTACCTGACGCAGATCGGCGTGCCGTTCCACATCGAGAACCAGGACACCTACAGCATCGTCAAGCGGCTCGTGCCCGAAGGCAAGACGACCTGCTCGCTGTGCTCGCGGCTGCGCCGCGGGATCCTGTACCGCGTGGCCGGCGAGCTCGGCGCGACCAAGATCGCGCTCGGCCACCACCGCGACGACATCCTGCAGACGCTGCTGCTCAACATGTTCTACGGCGGCAAGCTGAAGGGGATGCCGCCGAAGCTGCAGTCGGACGACGGCAAGAACGTCGTGATCCGACCGCTCGCGTACGTGAAGGAAACCGATCTCGAGAAATACGCGGAGTTGCGCGAATTTCCGATCATCCCGTGCAACCTGTGCGGCAGCCAGCCGAACCTGAAGCGCGCGGAAATGAAGGCGCTGATCCGCGAATGGGACAAGCGCTTCCCGGGCCGCGTCGACAACATGTTCAGTGCACTCGCGAACGTCGTGCCGTCGCACCTGATGGATACGACCCAGTTCCCGTTCGCGTCGCTGCGCGCGACCGGCATTGCCGATCCGCAGGGCGACATCGCGTTCGACGAGGAACCGTGCGCATCGGGCGACGAAGCGGCCGCCCCGGGCGCCGCGAAGCCTGACGCGGCCCGACCGATCTCGATCGTCCAGTTCGACGACCTGTAAGCAGGGCCTGAACACCCGCCGGAAGCGCGGCCCGCGGCCCGTTTCCGGCGCTGTCGCCCCGCCGCGACAGGCCCGGTACGACAGGGGCCGCATGCTAAAATGATCGGCTTCGAACTCCCCTGACAAGCTGGCGCCATGAATATCGTGATTTTGGCGGCAGGCACCGGCAAGCGCATGCGTTCCGCGCTGCCGAAAGTGCTTCATCCCCTGGCCGGCAGGCCGCTCCTCTCCCACGTCATCGCCACCGCGCGCACGCTGCAGCCATCGCGGCTCGTCGTCGTCGTCGGGCATGGCGCCGAGCAGGTCCAGGCCGCGGTCGCCGCGCCCGACGTCCAGTTCGCGGTGCAGGCCGAACAGCTCGGCACCGGCCACGCGGTGCGCCAGGCGCTGCCGCTGCTCGATCCCGCGCAACCGACGCTCGTGCTGTACGGCGACGTGCCGCTCACCCGCGCATCCACGCTGCAGCGCCTCATCGACGCCGCGCGCGAGGGCCGCTACGGGATTCTGACCGTCACGCTCGACGATCCGACCGGTTACGGCCGCATCGTGCGCGACGCGTCCGGCTTCGTCACGCGCATCGTCGAGCAGAAGGACGCATCGCCCGAGCAACTGAAAATCGCCGAGATCAACACCGGCATCATCGTCACGCCGACGGCCCAGCTGTCGATGTGGCTCGGCGCGCTGAAGAACGAGAACGCGCAAGGCGAGTACTACCTGACCGATGTGGTCGAGCTGGCGATCGAGGCCGGCTTCGAGATCGTCACGGCGCAGCCCGGCGACGAGTGGGAAACGCTCGGCGTAAACAGCAAGGCGCAGCTCGCGGAGCTCGAGCGCATCCATCAGCGCAACGTCGCCGATGCGCTGCTCGTCGACGGCGTCACGCTCGCCGATCCGGCGCGCCTCGACGTGCGCGGCACGCTGCGCTGCGGGCGCGACGTGTCGATCGACGTGAACTGCGTGTTCGAAGGCAACGTGACGCTCGCCGACAACGTGACGATCGGCGCGAACTGCGTGATCCGCAACGCGTCGATCGGCGCGGGCACGCGCATCGACGCGTTCACGCACATCGACGGCGCCGAGCTCGGCGCGAACACCGTGATCGGCCCGTACGCGCGGCTGCGCCCGGGCGCGCGGCTCGCGGACGAAGCGCACGTCGGCAACTTCGTCGAGGTGAAGAACGCGGTGATCGGCCACGGCTCGAAGGCGAACCACCTCACGTACATCGGCGACGCCGACATCGGCGCGCGCGTGAACATCGGCGCGGGCACGATCACCTGCAACTACGACGGCGCGAACAAGTTCCGCACCGTGATCGAGGACGACGTGTTCGTCGGCTCGGACACGCAGCTCGTCGCGCCGGTGCGCGTCGGCCGCGGCGTGACGATCGCGGCCGGCACGACGATCTGGAAGGATGTCGCCGACGGCGTTCTCGCATTGAACGAGAAGACGCAGACCGCGAAGAGCGGCTACGTCCGCCCGGTCAAGAAGAAGAGCTGAACCTTTTGCGGACGCCCGGACGGCGTCCGCGTCGACTTACAGGATTGACCATTCATGTGCGGCATTGTCGGCGCAGTTGCGCAGCGTAATATCGTTCCGGTGCTGATCGAAGGATTGCGGCGCCTCGAATACCGTGGCTACGACTCGTGCGGCGTCGCCGTGCTCGAACCCGGTGCACCGAAGCGCGCGCGCAGCGTCGCGCGCGTCGCCGATCTCGACGCGCAGGTGCGCGAATCGCACCTCGAAGGCACGACGGGCGTCGCGCACACGCGCTGGGCGACCCACGGCGCGCCGGTCACGCACAACGCGCACCCGATCTTCTCGTCGAATGCGCTCGCGCTCGTTCACAACGGCATCATCGAGAACTTCGAGCCGCTGCGCGAAGCGCTGCGCGCGAAGGGCTACGAATTCGTGTCGCAGACCGACACCGAAGTGATCGCACACCTCGTGCACAGCCTGTATCGCGGCGACCTGTTCGAAGCCGTGCGCGAAGCCGTGCAGCAACTGCACGGCGCGTACGCGATCGCCGTGATCCACAAGGACCAGCCGCACACCGTCGTCGGCGCGCGCCAGGGTTCGCCGCTCGTCGTCGGCCACGGCGACGGCGAGAACTTCCTCGCGTCCGACGCACTGGCGCTGGCCGGCAGCACCGACCGCTTCACGTTCCTCGAGGAGGGCGACATGTGCGAGCTGTCGCTCGACGGCGTGAAGATCGTCGACCGTCACGGCGTGCTCGCACAGCGCGAGATCCGCGTCGTCAGCGCATACGGCGGTGCAGTCGAGCTGGGCCCGTATCGTCACTTCATGCAGAAGGAAATCTTCGAGCAGCCGCGCGCGATCGGCGACACGGTGCCGCAAACCGAAGCCTTCGATGCGACGCTGTTCGGCGACGCGGCCCCCGCCGCGTTCGCGGACATCGACAGCCTGCTGATCCTCGCGTGCGGCACGAGCTACTACTCGGGCCTCACCGCGAAGTACTGGCTCGAATCGATCGCGAAGATCCCGACCCAGGTCGAGATCGCGAGCGAATACCGCTACCGCGAATCGGTGCCGAACCCGCGCCAGCTCGTGCTGGTGATCTCGCAGTCGGGCGAGACGGCCGACACGCTCGCCGCGCTCAAGCACGCGCAGTCGCTCGGCCACACGCATACGCTCGCGGTCTGCAACGTCGCGACGAGCGCGATGGTGCGCCTCACCGAGATGCAGTTCCTCACGCACGCGGGCACCGAGATCGGCGTCGCGTCGACCAAGGCGTTCACGACGCAGCTCGTCGCGCTGTTCGTGCTGGCCGCGACGCTCGGCAAGCTGCGCGGGCACGTCGATGCCGCGCAGGAGGCGGAATTCCTGAAGCAGCTGCGTCACCTGCCGGCCGCGCTGAACAGCGTGCTCGCGCTCGAGCCGCAGATCATCGCGTGGTCGGAGGAATTCGCGCGCAAGGAAAACGCACTGTTCCTCGGCCGCGGGCTGCACTACCCGATCGCGCTCGAAGGCGCGCTGAAGCTGAAGGAAATCTCGTACATCCACGCCGAGGCGTATCCGGCCGGCGAACTGAAGCACGGGCCGCTCGCGCTCGTCACGGAAGCGATGCCGGTCGTCACGGTCGCGCCGAACGACACGCTGCTCGAGAAGCTGAAGTCGAACATGCAGGAAGTGCGCGCGCGCGGCGGCGAGCTGTACGTGTTCGCGGATGCCGACACGCAGATCGTCAATGACGACGGCCTGCACGTGATCCGGATGCCGGAACACTACGGGCAACTGTCGCCGATCCTGCACGTCGTGCCGCTGCAACTGCTCGCGTATCACACGGCGTGTGCGCGGGGCACCGACGTCGACAAGCCGCGGAATCTCGCGAAGTCGGTGACGGTGGAGTAAGGCTGCCTGTCCGGACGGGCCGTCGCCGGTCCGTCCGAACGTCGCATCGGTGTGCAGCCGGCCGTTTGGCCAAGTCGAAATATGTACCACGTAGTGGCATATAATCCTGTGCCGACCCGACTGGCTCGACATGTCTGCTTCCGTACGACGCATCTTCAAGACGAAGTGGTTTCACAAGGCAGCCGGAAAAGCGGGAATCGTCGATGGCGAGCTCTGCCGCGCGGTGCGGGAGTTGGCCCGCGGCCGGGGCGTCGATCTCGGCGGCAACGTCTGGAAGAAGCGCCTCGACGGGAATCGCCAGCGCGGGATCGTGCTGGGCAGGATCGGGCATACGTGGGTGTTCGTGTTCCTGTTCGCGAAATGCGACCGCGACAACATCGACGCCCGTGAACTGCGTGCCATCAGAAAGCTCGCTGCGGATGTCGGCCGACACGCCGACAGCGACATCGCGACGCTGGTTACCCTGAAAGAGTGGGTGGAGATTTGCAATGGCTAAGAGTCGATTCAAGAGCGACGCGACGGAGGCGATCCACAGCGCCGCGTCGGGCCTTTATCGCACGCAACTGATCGACAAGAAGACGATGCGCGAGTACGACGAGCTCTGCATCGAAGCCGCGCCGCAGTTCGATCCGGAAGCGATCGCCCGGATCCGCAAGTCGGTCAACGTCAGTCAGAGCGTGTTCGCGCTCTACCTGAACACCACGACTTCGACGATCCGCCAATGGGAACAGGGCGACAAGCGGCCGAGCGGCATCGCCGCGCGCATGCTGCAGATCGTCGAGAAACACGGGCTCGAGGTGTTCTCCTGAGCCGGCATTCCCCGAATGCGCATGAGCGGCCGCGCCCCGCACCGGGCATCGCAACACGTGCGAGCCGCAAGGAATATGACGGAGAGACAATGGTAAGACTGTTTGGATGCGGATTGCTGGCGCTGACGTTCGCGTCGACGGGCTGGGCCGCCGAGCACTACGTCGAAGTCTGGAACCCGCCCGAGGCACGGCTGCCGGCCCCGCACGCGCCGGACGCCCGTATGCCGGCCTCGCATGCCGGCAGCAAGGCCGCGGAAAAGCACGCGAGCGTGCAGCCGAAAGCCGTCGTGAAGCCGCACAAGCGCCGCGTCGCGCAGGCCGTGAAAGTCGTGCCGCATCACCTGCCCGCCGCCACGGCGGAAGCGCCGAGCGCGCCGCGTCCGGTCGCGCAGCCCGCACCGGGCCGGCTCACGGTGATGCAGCCGGCCACGCCCGACACGCCGCACGCACTCAATTTCTCCAATATCCCGCGGCAATACACGCCGGACGGCAACGTGCTGCGGGTCGGCACGGGCAACCGTTCCGCGGAGGTGACTCGATAATGGAAGCGCAGACCTATCTCGGCTACCAGATCTGGGGCCACGCGATCCTGCAGCAGGACGAGATCCTGCAACCCGAACGCTTCGCGGCGAGCGGCACGATCACGCAGAACAACCGGCTCGTCGAAGCGTCGGGCGTGCTCGGCGTGTTCGACACCGAGGACGACGCACGTGAAGCGGGGCTCGAATGGGCCCGCGCATGGATCGACAACCACCGCTGAACCTCGCGCGGCGCGGCGCGGCGCGGGCCAGCGTCACCCTTCCCGCCTTTTCACGCTCTCTCAGCGGCGTTCCGTTGCCCGCCGTATCGCGCCCGCTTCACCGCGCAGCCGTACGAACCGGCACGAATGCGCTTGACCTTCCCACCATGGCAAGCTTCATGCTGGGTCTGCTCGTCAATCGTCAACTCAGGAGAACACGATGGAATTCGAAGTCCAGGACATGACCTGCGGCGGCTGCGCCAATGCGATCACGCGCGCCGTGACGGCCGCCGACCCCGCCGCGAAGCTCGATATCGACGTCGCCGCGAAGATCGTCAAGGTCGAATCGGCGCAAGGCGCCGAGCGCGTGCAGTCGATCATCGAGGCCGCGGGCTTCCACCCGGCGCTGCGCACCGCCTGACGCACGCGGGCGCACCGCCGGCCGGCGACGCGCCCGCGCGCTGCCTCAGCGCAGCCGGATCAGCGTCGACTTCAGCTCGGTGTACTTCTCGAGCGCGTGCAGCGACTTGTCGCGGCCGTTGCCCGACTGCTTGTAGCCGCCGAACGGGAAGTTCATGTCGCCGCCCTCGTCGTAGCAGTTCACCCACACCGTGCCCGCGCGCAGCCGGCGCGACACCTCGTGCGCGGTCGTCAGGTTCGACGTCCACACGGCCGCCGCAAGCCCGTACTCGGTATCGTTCGCGATCCGCACCGCTTCGTCGACGTCGTCGAACACGATCACCGACAGCACGGGCCCGAAAATCTCCTCGCGCGCGATCTTCGCATCGGGCTGCACCTCGAACACCGTCGGCTCGACGTAGAAGCCGCCCGTCTCCTGCTTCACGCGCGTGCCGCCCGTGACCAGCCTGCCTTCGCTACGCCCCGCGTCGATATAGCCGAGCACGCGCTCGAGCTGGATCCCGTCGACGATCGCCCCCATCGACACCGACGGATCGAGCGGATTGCCGGGCACGTAAGCGCGCGCGGCCGCGACCAGCTTCTCGATGAACGCATCCTTGATGTCGCGATGCACGAGCAGGCGCGAGCCGGCCGTGCACATCTCGCCCATGTTGTAGAAGATCGCGCCGGCCGCGGTCCGGGCTGCGCGGTCGAGATCCGGGCAATCGGGCAGCACGATGTTCGGCGACTTGCCGCCGAGTTCGAGCCACGCGCGCTTCAGGTTCGACTGCGCGGCGTATTGCATGATCAGCTTGCCGACCGCGGTGGAACCGGTAAACGCGATGCAGTCGACGTCGCGATGCAGCGCGAGCAGCTTGCCCGGCTCGCCCGCGCCGGGCACGACGTTGAACACGCCGGCCGGGATGCCGGCCTCGTACGCGAGCTGCGCGACGCGGATCGCGGTCAGCGGCGACTTTTCCGACGGCTTCAGCACGACACTGTTGCCAGCCGCGAGCGCCGGGCCGAATTTCCACGCGGCCATCAGGATCGGGAAGTTCCACGGCACGACCGCCGCCACCACACCGACCGGCTCGCGCGTGACCAGCCCCACGAGATGATGGTCGGCCGGCGCGACTTCGCCGCCGACCTTGTCGATCGCCTCGGCGAACCACTCGACGCAATACGCGGCGCCCGGCACGTCGACCGTCGTGGTGTCGCCGATCGGCTTGCCGGCGTCGAGCGTCTCGAGCAGCGACAGTTCGTCGAGATGCTCGCGCATCAGTGCGGCCCAGCGCAGCAGCACGGCCTTGCGCGCGCGCGGGTTGAGCCCGGCCCATACGCCCGCGTCGAATGCACGGCGCGCGGCGGCAACGGCCGCGTTCACATCGGCTTCGCCGCAATCGGCCACCTTCGCGAGCACGCGGCCGTCGATCGGGCTCACGCAATCGAACGTCTTGCCGCCGTGCGCGTCGCGCGCCGCGCCGTCGATGAATGCGCGCCCCTCGATCTCGAGCGACGCCGCCTTGTCCTGCCAGTCAGCCAAAGTCAACTTGTTCATTCAGGATGCCTCAATGGTTGTGGCATTCGCGCTGCGGCACGCCGCACAACGACAACACGCCCGGCGGCGAATGCGGGGATGCGCGGTCAGAAGGTCGCGGGCGAATTGGCCGACACGACCTCGCAGAGCTGTTCCGCGCTGGGATTGCGAAAACGGTGTGGCAAACGACTTTCGAAGTAGTAGCCGTCTCCGGGGTCGAGCAGCCACGTCGCGCCGTCGACGGTCAGCTCGAGCCGACCCGATACGACGATGCCGCCCTCATGCCCCGCATGCACGAGCATCTCGGGGCCAGTATCGGCAAGCGGCTGATAGACCTCGCGCATGATGCACATGTTGCGGTCCTTCACGCCCGCGCCGACGAGATGGAAGGCGAGCGCATCGTTGCCGAGGTTCGGCATCTCGTCGCGGCGCGACACGATCGAGCGCGATTCGACCAGCTCGAACGTGAAGAACTCCGCGAGACTCATCGGGATGCATTCGAGCAGCTTCTTCAGCGAGCCGACCGACGGGCTTACGCGGCCCTGTTCGATCAGCGAGATCGTGCCGTTGGTCACGCCGGCCCGCTTCGCGAGTTCGCGCTGCGACAGGCCATGCTTGTTGCGCACGAAACGCAGGCGCTCGGCGACTTCGGTGGACATCGATTCGGTTTCGGACACGATAGGAGTGCGGTGAAAAAGTGAAACGGCGCATTAGGCATCCGTTGAATATTCTAATCACTTTATCCCGCGCATCAGAAGGGAAAACCCTGCAAGGTGTTCGAAATAATGAACACCCCTCGCATCATTCCGTTTACGAATATTTTGTTCGCAGTGCTCGGGGAAAGCCCTGACGCACGAGTCTCAAAAAACATTTGACGCCGTTTTTGGCTCGTATATGCTGGCTCTCAGGTCAACGTCATTGACCATTCATCGGTAGCAAAAAACGTTATCGCAACGCAAGAATTGATGCCGATCAATGTAAATGACGCGGATCCGGCACCTCGATTATTTTAAACGCCCAGCGCGCCGAAACGATCAGGTGTTCAATACTTTCAACATACCAGTCGAGTGTAATCGTGAGAGTCCGTGGCCCTCTGGTGAGGTGGGATCGAGGCGATGTGCGAAGTCTGCGCAGCGCTGTTCCCGCTTCCGATGGCAGTTGCGGCTGGCATAGTCCTCGCCTGCTGCACCTGTCGATCTACACCATTCTGTCCCGTCGTTCCGTTCGGCGTCACAACGCCGTTTCCGCACGCGCATTCGTGGCCGTCGATACCGACGAAGTCGCGTCGCTGCTGCCATAGCGCCTCTCCCCCTTTTTTCGTCGTTCGTTTCTGTTGCCTGTTCGTCGATGCGCATCGTCGCTGCGTTGACGGAACGCGTTCGCGCATTCGCTGCCGCGGCGCGCGCGCAATGAAACGAACGACAGCCTGACCGTCGCGCGCAGCGCGGATCGCCACACCGTCCCGTTGCGCCCATTCATCAGCGGCCTTGCGCTTCTCGCCAGGCTGCGGGGTCAAGTCGCGCCTGCGTTTTGCCGTCTTCCGCACGATGCACGCGACAGCCCTATGGATAACTGATTGACGTCATGGAAAGGAAACCCCTCGTCGGCATCACTGCCGACCTCACGCAGATCGGCGCACATGCGTCGCACACGGTCGGCGACAAGTACGTCGCCGCGATCGTCGACGGCGCGCATGCGCTTGCCATGGTGTTGCCCGCGCTCGGCGATCGCCAGTCGGTCGAAGACGTGCTCGATACGGTCGACGGGCTGCTGTTTACCGGCAGCTATTCGAACGTCGAGCCGCACCTGTATGGCGGCGAGCCGAGCGCGCCCGGCACGAAGCACGACCCCGCACGCGATGCGACCACGCTGCCGCTACTGCGCGCGGCGATCGCCGCAGGCGTGCCCGTGCTTGCCGTGTGCCGCGGCTTCCAGGAACTGAACGTCGTCTGCGGCGGCACGCTGCATCAGCGCGTGCACGACGTGCCGGGCCTCGCCGATCACCGCGAGGACGACGACGCGCCGATGGACACGCAATATGGCCCCGCGCACGCGGTGCGGTTGACGCCCGGCGGCGTGCTGCACACGCTCGCCGGCGGCCGCGACGACGTGCACGTGAACTCGCTGCACAAGCAGGGCATCGCGCAGCTCGGCGCCGGCCTCGCCGTCGAGGCTGTCGCGCCGGACGGCCTGATCGAGGCCGTCAGCGTCGTCGACGCCCCGGCGTTCGCCCTTGCAGTGCAATGGCATCCGGAATGGCGGCATGCGCAGGACCCGCTGTCGAGCGCGATCTTCCGCGCATTCGGCGACGCCTGCCGCGAACGCCGCAATGCCCGCACGCGCGCCACGGCCGCCGCCGCGCTCGCCTGAGCGCACCGACCCACATAACGAGAACAGACATGCAAGACATCGAAGACTTTCTGAAGCAACACCGGATCACCGAGATCGAGGCGATCATTCCCGACATGGCCGGCATCGCGCGCGGCAAGATCACGCCGCGCAACAAGTTCACGTCCGGCGAATCGATGCGCCTGCCGCAGGCCGTGATGGTGCAGACCGTCACCGGCGAATATCCGGAAGACGGTTCGCTGACCGGCGTGACCGATCCCGATATGGTGTGCGTGCCCGACACGTCGACCATTCGCCTGATTCCGTGGGCCGTCGACCCGACCGCGCAGGTGATTCACGATTGCGTGCACTTCGACGGCTCGCCGGTCGAAATCTCGCCACGCTACGTGCTGCGCCGCGTGCTGGATCTGTACAAGGCGAAAGGCTGGAAGCCGGTGGTCGCACCGGAGCTCGAGTTCTACCTGGTCGACATGAACAAGGATCCGGACCTGCCGCTGCGTCCGCCGGTCGGCCGCACGGGCCGCCCCGAGACGGGCCGCCAGTCGTATTCGATCGAGGCCGTCAACGAATTCGATCCGCTGTTCGAGGACATCTACGAGTACTGCGAATCGCAGAACCTCGACATCGACACGCTGATCCACGAAGTCGGCGCCGCGCAGATGGAGATCAACTTCATGCACGGCGACGCGCTGTCGCTCGCCGACCAGGTGTTCCTGTTCAAGCGCACGGTGCGCGAGGCGGCGCTGCGTCACAACATGTACGCGACGTTCATGGCCAAGCCGATGGAACACGAGCCGGGCTCCGCGATGCACGTGCACCAGAGCATCGTCGACGAGGAAACGGGCCGCAACCTGTTCACGTCGCCGGAAACGGGCGGCGCGACGTCGCTGTTCTACAACTACCTCGCAGGGCTGCAGAAGTACACGCCCGCGCTGATGCCGATCTTCGCGCCGTACATCAACTCGTATCGCCGGCTGTCGCGCTTCATGGCCGCGCCGATCAACGTGCAGTGGGGCTACGACAACCGTACGGTCGGCTTCCGCATCCCGCACTCGGGCCCGGCCGCACGCCGCATCGAGAACCGGATCCCGGGCGTCGACTGCAACCCGTACCTCGCGCTGGCGGCCACGCTCGCGGCCGGCTATCTCGGCATGACGCAGCGCCTGGAGCCGACCGAGCCGCTCGTCAGCGACGGCTACGAACTGCCCTATCAGTTGCCGCGCAACCTCGAGGAAGGCCTCACGCTGATGGCCGCGTGCGAGCCGCTCGGCGAGATTCTCGGCCACAAGTTCCTGAAGGCGTATTTCGCGCTGAAGGAAACCGAATACGAAGCGTTCTTCCGCGTGATCAGCTCGTGGGAGCGCCGTCACCTGCTGCTGCACGTATAAGCGCACAACGCACTACCGAAATACGGAGGAAACATGACTTACCGCAACGAATCCGCGTGGATCCAGCCCGCCGCACCCGCGGCCCGCACGACGCAGGCACGCTCGACCGCCGAATACCGCGCGCTCGACGCCGCGCATCACATCCACCCGTTTTCCGACATGGGCGCGCTGAACCGCGCCGGCAGCCGCGTGATCGTGAAGGCCGACGGCGTCTACCTGTGGGACTCGGACGGCAACAAGGTGATCGACGGGATGGC